>JAXISQ010000198.1:0-3867 GCA_034680505.1 Noviherbaspirillum sp. | reverse complement strand
CGTGGATTCATCGCTACAAAACCTGCGTGCTGCAGAAAACCTGGATAAACCTTACGACCAACGCCAGGATGATTTGAAGGCACGCTATAAATCACAGTGTTTTCAAACCATGAGAAAGGTTTATCAGTCGCTAAATCATTGACTTGTGTAGGTGATTTACGTGGATCGATAGGACCACCCATCATCACCATCGTTTTAGGCATGGTATTTTCGCCGGCACTAGCCATGAGTGAAATCGCTGCAAGCACAGGTACAGTAGGCTGGCAGACAGAAATCACATGCAGGTCTGGACTTAAATGGCGTATGAAATCCTGCACATAATAAATATAGTCATGTAGATGGAAAGCGCCTTTAGCCAAGGGCACCATACGTGCATCAGTCCAATCAGTGATGTAGACATCGTGATTCGGCAACAAGCCACGTACGGTATCGCGCAACAGCGTTGCATGATGACCTGAGAGTGGTGCGACCAAGAGCACCTTAGGATGCTTCACCTTAGAGAGCGTGGTTCCTGATAAATCTTTGCGGAAGTGAAGCAATCTGCAAAAGGGTTTATTGATGACGATTTCTTCGTTGATGTCGACGGTAATACCATCTACCTCAGTGGTCGTGATGCCAAACTCAGGTTTTTCATATTGTTTGCCGAGTCTGAACATTAACTCGTAGCCGGCTGCAATACGCTGGGAAAAAGGAGAATGAGCGAGTAGAGAGACAGGGCTAGTAAATAACTTAGAAGACGCTTCGGCCCACTGAATTAGGGGGCTTAGCAGCGTACGATTCATTTCGTGCAACTGATAGAGCATTGTGACCTCTCATTCAAGACAACAGAATTGTGCCGGACATTTGATTATTCCGCAATGCAGCAATTGCAAGTTTGGAATTTTCTCTAGGTAAGTCGCCAATTCCAAACAAAATACTTGAATAAATTAATCTTTCGATAATTTTATTCTGCTGAATTAGGCCAGTTTTTTCAAAATTTCTGAAATTTAACATAAGGCTAATTCACATAATTTGTTAATTAATAACGTAGGATTAAGTGAGATTTAATCAAAAAGTTATTGTATTAATAACCAGTTAACGCTCATCGGGTTGCGCTCTAGTTGATAGTGAATGCATTCACGATTTTTCCAAGTAAAACCTGACAATCTCAGCATTCCAAACTAACTTTTAGCCAGATGATTTAACAGAGAAAAATTCTTCATCTGTAAACTAAACATCGACAGATAGTTTGAAAACTTTTGCTGACATATAATAACGTTCGTGAAAAACCTCTCTCCATTTTTTCGGCGTATTGCCAAATTTCTGCTTGTAGCCATCATGCTGCAGGCAGTGTTGCCTGCTTTTGCAGCGCAACATAATGCTAAAAATGGATTAAGTGCAGCAGGTTGGGTAGAGGTTTGTAGTGCGCAAGGTAGTAAATGGGTCGCACAAGATAATCATTCACTTCCTGCGCAACATGCTTCAGCCCATACTGATCATTGCGTTTTTTGTAGTACAACGGGAGCAGGTGCTGAATTTGATGCCACCCGCTATATCCCACCTCGTGATCTCTCTTCTTCAGTTGTAAACATCACCACCCATGATGCGGCGTCTGTCTATGCCGGTCATGTCATTCTTTCTCGCGCCCCACCTTCACATTCTTGATTTAACAAAGCCGCGTTAACTAGTCATAAGGCTAGTTGATTCTATTGGTTTATCTGGTGTGGTCTACGTTATCGATCAAACCCATGCTGTGTGTACTTGTGCGCATCTAAGTTGGTATGTGCATAGTCACTTAAATAGTCGTTCACATAACTTACGAATTTAAGTTAAAAA
Organism: Noviherbaspirillum sp.; assembly: GCA_034680505.1. Lineage (GTDB taxonomy): Bacteria > Pseudomonadota > Gammaproteobacteria > Burkholderiales > Burkholderiaceae_D > Pernthalerella. The sequence goes on along the minus strand of JAXISQ010000198.1, from coordinate 2,052 downwards.
ATTTTTAATCCAAAACTTTTAAAGGTAAAAAAATGAAATATCTCATCACATTAAGCTTATTGTTTATTTCAATCGCAGCATCAGCAGAGATCATCATTAAAGATGCTTGGGTAAGAACGACTGTCGCTGAACAAAAAGTGACGGGAGCATTCATGCAGATCACTTCAGATAAAGCAGTGAAGTTGGTTAGTGCTAACTCAACTGTTGCAGAAACTTTAGAAATACATGAAATGAGTATGCAAGGTGATGTCATGAAAATGCGTCAAGTGAATGAAGTTTTGATCGACGCTGGTAAATCTGTAGAACTCAAGCCAGGTAGTTATCACATCATGTTAATGAATCTTAAAAAGCCTGTGCAGGCAGGTTCAACTGTAAATCTAAATCTTGAATTTCAAGATGATGCAGGGAAAAAACAAATCGTAAAAGTGAAAGCACAAGCGCGCGCGGCTAAGAAAGAAGATGCAGGACATGCGCATCATCATGGGCATTAAAAATTTAATAATCAAGGATAAAAAATGAATAATACAAAAAATAAAATTGCTTTTGCAATTTCAATAGCAATAGTTTCTGGAGCATATGCTGAAAATAAGCTGCCATCAGTTGAGGTTGTTTCTCGACCTATCATTGAAGAAGTCGCAATTGATGAGTTTGCTGGAGTAACTGCCGTTATTAAAGATGACCAAATACGTGATCAGAATGCTGCGGATATCGCTTCAGCACTTAGAAGAACGCCTGGTGTTCAAATTTCGCGCTATAACCCAGTTGGTTCATTTGGTGGAGATCAAGGTGGTGCAGTTTTTATACGAGGAATGGGGTTGAGTAGACCGGGTAGTGAAATTAAAACTTATATCGACGGAGTTCCTTTTTACATGCCGGTTTGGAATCATCCGTTATTGGATATGTTACCTGTAAATGGCATGAAATCAATTACGGTTCATAAGAGCCCACAATTACAAATCAATGGTAATAACTTTGCCTCAGTTAATCTAGAAACAAAAGATGCAACTGAAGAAGGTGTTGTAGGTAATGCGAGAGTATCAGCAGGATCTTTTAATACTGTAATGGAGCAGTTTGATATCGCTGGTAAGTCTGACGATTTTACTTATTCATTTGCACAAGGTTACGCGAAATCAGATGGTCATCGCCCCAATGCAGATGGTGAATTAGCAAATGGTATGGGTAAATTAGGCTTTCGAATTAACCAAAGTTGGTCAGTTGGTGCCAGTTTATTAGCAGTTAGTACAAAAGCTGGTGATCCCGGTGATTCGCCTGCGCGATATGAAATTTCAGCAAATACTGCAAGTGCTTTCGTAAATCATAAGCATGAAAACTGGTCAGGTGAATTTAGGATTTATAGAAATGCAGGTACTACTAAATGGCTCAACTATACAAACAATGGTACACCGGGTAGTAATGGTGTATATGATTTCAACATGGATGGTGTACGCTGGAAAGAAAATTTCATGCCATGGAAGAATGCAAACATACTTGCAGGGTTAGATTATGATACTGTAACAGGACTTAGCGATGGGACTGCCTTACCATCACTAAGAATTACTTCTCCTCATGTGGCAATAAATCAAAAAATTGAAATTAACAGTGATTGGGCTTTAACTCCATCAGTTGGTGTAAGAAATTATAATCATAGTCAATTCACTTCCAAGACTGCACCACACGCAGGTGTGACGTTGTCCTCAGAAAAAGTTTCATATTTTTTTAATAATTCCAAAGGTATTAATTATCCTGGTTTAGAGGGATCTGCACTTAGAGTTGCTATGCCGGGCTTGCCAAATAATTGGGATCAATTGATACCCGAGGAAGTTGATCATAATGAAATTGGTGCAAAATTTACACCGTCGGAAGATACGCAGGTAGATGTAAGCTATTTTCAAGATAGTGTGAGTAATCGTTTCGTATTTGACTTTCCTAATGGATTTTTTAATTCTGGCGCATACAAGATGCGTGGAGCTGAGCTATCACTTAGACAAAAATTATCTAGTAACTGGTCATTTTTTGGTGGTTACACCAAGCTTGATCCAAGTATTAGCAATT
>JAXISQ010000197.1:0-3897 GCA_034680505.1 Noviherbaspirillum sp. | reverse complement strand
CATTATCGTTATGGTGTGGGGTACGTATCTGATTCACCAAGGTGAACTCTCTACTGGTGCATTAGTGGGTTGTATGATGTTTGCAAGTCGAGCAATTGGTCCAGTTGGTCAATTCGTTCAATTAGCTATGCGTTTCCAAACTGCGAAAACTGCAATGGCTGGTTTGAATAGTTTGATGAGCATGCCAGTTGAACGTGATCCTACTCGTTCATATCTGCAAAAAACAAAATTCAATGGATCGATTGATGTACAAAAATTAAGCTTTGCTTATCCATCAACAGGTAACCATAAACCACCTATCGCTTTGCGCGATGTGACTTTATCAATTGAACCCGGTGAGCGTGTTGCTTTCGTCGGTAAGATTGGTAGTGGTAAATCTACACTCTTGCGTATGATCGCTGGTTTGTATCAGCCGATTGAAGGCCAAGTAAAAATTGATGGCATCGATATCAGACAAATTGATCCTGTCGATTTTCGTAATCAAATTGGTTATGTCACACAAGATTTACGACTCTTCCGCGGCACCTTACGTGAAAATATTTTCTTAGGTCGTCCTGCTGCAACCGTAGATGCATTCATGGAAGTGGTTGCATTAACTGGCTTAGATAAAATCGCTGACGCTCATCCTATGGGTTATGACATGCCGATTGGCTCTATGGGCTTAGGTTTGTCTGGTGGTCAAAGACAGCTAGTTGCATTGGCGCGTGCATTAGTCACCCGTCCTAAGATTTTATTGATGGACGAACCAACCAGTGCGATGGATATGCAAACCGAAGCGATGTTCACCAAGCGTTTGGAAGACATCGTCAAAGGTCGCACCGTGATTATTGTGACGCATAGACCTTCCTTATTGAGTGTGGTTGATCGTATCGTCGTCATGGACAATCAGCGCATGGTGGCTGATGGTGATAAAGAAAAAATCCTGGCAATGTTGGCAGGTTCATCTGCGATTAGTAGTCACTGAGGTAATATAAAATGACAACTAAAAAATCACGCCACGATTTAGATAAGATATCTCCTTGGAGTTTTGGGTTAGATTTCAGTAAATACTTTAAACGTAAGTCACGCTTAAAGCCTGAAGATCTAGAATACATGCGCGACATTAGCGAAGCGATGTTAGCGCAAGCTACACCTTCATCTTCTGCATTGCTGTATTTCATGATCGTAGTTACTGTCTCGACTTTAATCTGGGCTAGTCTTTCAATCGTTGATGAAGTCACGCTTGCTGAAGCTCGTGTTATACCAACTAGTCGTGAACAGGCTATATCTAGTTTAGAAGGCGGTGTACTAGCTGAGCTACTCGTTAAAGAAGGTGATTTAGTTGAAAAAGATCAGCCTTTGATTCAGCTCGACCCTATTCGTTTTGAATCCCAATATCAAGAAGGTGTATCACGCCAGTTGGCATTAAAAGCAGCGAGAGCGCGTGCTTATGCTGAGGCTTATGATGATCCTTTAGTGTTTCCCCCAGAAGTTGAAGCAGATGAAAACTTGCTCGACAATGAAACACAAGTATTTGAAGCAAAAAGAAAAATGCTGAATAACGCAGTCAATGCAATGCGTAAAAGTCAGCATTTGATTCGTAATGAAGTCGCTATTTCAGAAAAATTGGCTAAGCAGGGTTTATTTTCTGATGTAGAGTTATCGCGTCTTTATAGACAAGAGAATGATATTACTCAGCAAATTAACGAACGTCTGAATCGCTACCATGCAGATGCGAATGCTGAGTTAGTCAAAATTGATGCTGAGCTTAGTCAGCTGAGTCCTAATCTGAATGCAAAGTTGGATAGCCTAGAGCGCACTACATTAAAAGCGCCTGTACGTGGCATCGTTAAAAATATTCGTATGACGACGATTGGAGCTGCAGTTCCTTCATCAGCGCCAATTTTAGATATTGTGCCCGTTGATACCAAGCTCATGTTTGAAGCAAGGTTAGATCCTAAAGAAGTCTCGCATGTTAAGCCTGGCTTATCAGTAGCCTTAAATCTCGCTGCTTATGATTCTTCAACCTATGGAGAATTGCCTGGCAAGCTAGAAATGATCAGTCCTGACACCTTCCGTGAAGATGCGCGTCCAGTAGAAGGACAATCTGCTAGCTATTATCGCGTGATGATTTCAGCAGAATTAGATCCGAACAATCCCAAGCATAAAAAAATGCAAATCATTCCTGGTATGACGGCACAAGCGCAAATACGCACTGGTGAAAAATCTATTATGGAATACATATTGAAGCCATTAGCTAAATCGAAAGAGGCATTCCGTGAACGCTAAATTGCAACCAAAAATTATTGCTGCCATGTTATCCATAGCACTACTTACTATGGATAGTACTGCTGTTGCTCAAAACAATACCAATGCTTTATCTTCGGACGAGCTTCGTGTATTACGTGATTTCACAGCATTAAGCGACAAAGAATATATCAAAGTGTCCGATGCGAATTTGAAAAAAATGGTGCGCATCGCAATTGAAAATAGTCCACTTGTGCGTGAAGGTAAGCTGAATATTTTAGCTGCCAATGAAGATATCAATGCAGCTAAGGGTGCACGATATCCGCAAATCACTGGTACAGGTCAGTCTCGCGTATCAGGAGGAGATATTCCATTAGAGGGAAGAGCGACCGGTAAATTGTCATATAGTGTTGCTGCACAAATGCCTATCTATGATTGGGGCAAAATTGATGCGCTCATTGCTGGTAGAAATTCTGCACGTGATGCGACTGCTGCAAGATTTCGTTTACAAGGCCAAGCCTTAGCGATTGAAGCGACTAAAGTTTGCTTAGAATATAACAAACAACGTGCACTATTAGGTATCTCTGAAGAATACATAGCAAACGTTGATAAAATTTTAACGATGCTAAATAAAATTAGCAAAGCTGATGCGGGTAGAGCAGGTGAGATGGTGCAAACTAGATCGCGTGTACTCCAGGCTAAATCATCGCAAGATGCGATACGCAGTAAATTGCAAGAAGCAAAAATTAAGTTAGAGCGCATCTTAGGTAAAGAGAATATCGCTAGTTGCAATGGTATCGGTGCTAGTTTTATCGTTAATCCTGATATTGAAGCGATTCGAAAAAATATTAAAAAGCATCCACAGATAGAAGCTTTAGAAGCGGATCGTCGTTCACAGAAAAGTAATGTAGATCAAATTTCTGCTAGCAGAAAACCCCAACTACAAATTGCAAGTAGCTACGGCACACTCTATCCCGGCGTGTCAACTGCTGGATCTGGCTACAACGTTTCATTAATGGTTACTGCCCCTATTTTTGATGGCGATATACTGAAATCAAATGAAAGAGCCGCTGTAGAAAGAGTTAATGCAGGCGATGAGCGTATAGAAGAAGCGACGCGTCAAGTTGATAGTCTGTATAGAGAAAAATATGAAATTGCTAGCTCTGGCATTAAACGTGCACAAGACTACACAGCATTATTAGAAGTCAGCGATAGAGTGAGAAAAGATTTTTTCTTACAATGGTCATCGCTAGGAAAAAGATCATTGTTCGAATTGCTCGCGATAGAGCAAGAGCAATACTCATTGCAAACCAACTATGTGACAACGCTGTTTGATGCCATGTCAGGCTATGCAGAAATTATGGGAAATGCCGGTATGATTTACGGTAATTCTGAAAACAAATAACATCGTCTTTAAATCGACAACAGAAATTTAAGTAAATAATTTGAAGAAATAATTATTCGATATGGCTAAAAAAGACAACAACAATACTCAAGAAAAATTGCTAGAAGCGATCACCTTACAAAATAATGGTGATTTCAAAAAAGCGACTGCATTATTTTTACAAATTTTAAAAGCGCAGCCTGATAATGTCTTTGCGCTATATTCATTAACTGCACTCGAATCGAATGCAGGAAATACAACAGCTGCGCTAAATTATGTAAACCGTG
>JAXISQ010000196.1:0-3921 GCA_034680505.1 Noviherbaspirillum sp. | reverse complement strand
TTAATCTTTATCGCCGACTTGCTGCCTTGTGCTCACAACCTCTATGTCAACACGGCGGTTTTCTGACCGTCCCTTGCTATTGCCATTGTCAGCAATGGGTTCGCTTTCTCCTTTGCCTTGTGTATAGATACGATCGGCAGGCAGTGATTGCGAGAGTAAATAGGTTTTAACGGCTGCTGCACGGCGCTCTGAAAGTTTAAGGTTATAAGCCTCACTTCCAATTGCATCGGTGTGACCGGTAGCCACGATGACCTTGATAGACATGCCTGAAAGTCTATTCGCAAGTAACTTGAGGCTATCCTCGCCACCTTTTTTTAGCACCGACTTATCAAAATCGAAATAAGCATCAGTATCTAGAGTAATTTTTTCGACCACGGTTTCCGTGCGTCTAGGCGGTGGTATTACCTCAGTCTTGGCAATCACGGGTGCCGGTTCAGCTTGAATGACCTGCGGAGCGGTCACTACACTGGCTTTTGCTACTACGCCATCGCAACCAACTACGGTTGCTAGAGCAGGGCGCCAACCTCCTGTGTGCCAACAATCACCGTTGGTGCTAAGTACAGCGCCACCTCCCCTGTCTTGCAGATAGCCTGTATTGCCACCTATTGGTGGAGGGCCACTATTGGCAGCAAATGTCTGACCTGCATAAAAAATCAGCAGCGTGAGGTTGAGATTCGTGAGCGGGTGCATAGCATTTCTCCTGGCTGAGTGATTTTCAAGTCCATATAGGAAGCATTAACGTAAAAAACAAGCATGCTTTTATGTCTTGCAGTGAGTGTGGCAGTTGTGCGTTGAAATACATTACAAAAAATCAAATGAAGTCTGTAAGTAATGAGTTTTATTTGACAATTTTTATTTAGTCATATGCGCTAAGTTTCAGAGTAAGAAACAGGGCTAGAGGGTGGTCAACGTGGTAAAATTTCGAGTTCTCAAAATCAAGGTCCGCAATCTGCGGATAGTCAATTAACACCTGCATTTTTGCTTCAACTCACCGGCCCCACAATGGATCAATTCGCAAAAGAAACAATTCCAATTTCACTCGAAGAAGAGATGCGCAAAAGCTATCTCGATTACGCCATGAGCGTTATCGTTGGCCGTGCATTGCCGGATGTCAGAGATGGTTTAAAGCCAGTGCATAGGCGTGTTTTATTCGCTATGCATGAAACCAATAATGTATTCAATCGACCTTACGTCAAATGTGCGCGTGTAGTCGGTGAAGTCATGGGTAAATATCACCCTCATGGTGACCAAGCGATTTACGATACCTTGGTTCGTATGGCACAGGATTTTTCATTGCGCTACACCTTGGTGGATGGTCAAGGTAACTTCGGTTCAATTGATGGTGATAATGCAGCTGCTATGCGTTACACCGAGTGTCGCTTAGATAAGATCGCTAGTGAATTACTGGCTGACATAGAAAAAGAAACCGTCGACTTTGTACCCAACTACGACGGCAAAGAAAAAGAACCTTCGGTTCTGCCTACGCGTATTCCAAATCTGTTGATCAATGGGTCATCAGGTATTGCAGTTGGTATGGCCACCAATATTCCACCGCATAACATCACTGAAGTGATTGATGGTGCTTTGCATTTATTACAAACACCGAATTGCACGGTGGATGAATTAATTGAAATTATTCCTGCTCCAGATTTTCCTACTGCTGGCATTATTTATGGCGTCTCTGGTGTGCGTGATGGTTATCGTACCGGTAGAGGTCGCTTGGTCATGCGTGGTAAAACGCATTTCGAAGAATACGGACGTGAAAATCGCATCGCAATCATCGTCGATGAATTGCCGTATCAGGTAAATAAAAAATCTATGCTCGAGCGTATCGCAGAGCTAGTGCGTGATAAAAAACTCGATGGCATTTCTGATATTCGTGACGAGTCCGATAAATCCGGTATGCGTGTCGTCATCGAACTCAAACGCGGCGAAGTGCCTGAGGTTGTGTTGAACAATCTCTATAAACAAACCCAATTGCAAGACACCTTTGGTATGAACATGGTGGCATTGGTGGATGGTCAGCCTAAGTTACTGAACTTGAAGCAGATGTTGGAATGCTTCCTCTCGCACCGTCGTGAAGTTGTCACACGTCGTACTGTGTTTGAATTACGTAAAGCACGTGAGCGTGGTCATGTATTAGAAGGTTTAGCTGTTGCCTTGGCAAATATTGATGAATTCATTGCCATCATCAAAGCAGCGCCTACACCACCGATTGCAAAAGCTGAATTAATGACTCGCACTTGGGACTCTTCAGTCGTGCGTGAAATGTTGGCGCGCACTGGTGCAGCGAATGCAGGTGGTATAGAAGCCTTCCGTCCTGCTAACTTGCCGCGTCAATATGGTTTGCAAGCAGATGGCTTATATAAACTATCGGATGATCAAGCGCAGGAAATTCTGCAAATGCGTTTGCAACGTTTGACTGGTTTAGAGCAAGACAAGATTGTTAATGAGTACAAAGAAGTGATGGAGCAAATCGCTGATCTGTTAGATATTCTTTCTAAGCCAGATCGTGTGACCACCATCATTACTGATGAGCTCGTTGCAGCAAAAAATGAATATGGCGCAAATGGTGGTGATAAGCGTCGTTCACAAATTGAAATCAATGCGACTGATCTCGCAACAGAAGATTTAATTACACCGCAAGACATGGTGGTCACCTTGTCCTATGCGGGGTATATGAAGTCACAACCCTTATCAGAATATCGCGCGCAAAAACGTGGTGGTCGCGGTAAGCAAGCAACTGCAACCAAAGATGATGATTGGATTGATCAACTCTTCATCGCCAACACACATGACTACATGCTGTGTTTCTCAAATCGTGGTCGCATGTATTGGTTGAAAGTGTGGGAAGTGCCGCAAGGTTCACGCACTTCACGCGGCAAACCAATTGTGAATATGTTCCCGCTACAAGAAGGTGAAAAAATCACGGTGGTCTTGCCATTGTTTGGTGAACACAGTAGCTTCCCTGCTGATCGTTATGTCTTTATGTCCACCAGTCTCGGTACGGTTAAGAAAACACCATTGTCTGATTTTAGTAATCCACGTAAGGCAGGCATTATTGCTGTTGATTTGGATGAAAGTGATTTCTTAATTGGTGCTGCATTAACCGATGGTAGTCATGATGTGATGTTGTTCTCCGATTCAGGCAAAGCAGTGCGCTTTGATGAAAATGATGTACGCCCTATGGGTCGTACTGCACGTGGTGTTCGCGGTATGAGCTTAGAAGCAGGACAACAAGTGATTGCCTTATTGGTTGCAGAAAATGAAGGACAGTCAGTATTAACTGCAACTGAAAACGGATATGGCAAGCGTACACCGATTGCTGAATACACACGTCATGGTCGTGGTACCAAAGGCATGATTGCGATTCAAACTAGTGAACGTAACGGTAAAGTAGTGGGTGCAACGCTGGTAGAAGCTACCGATGAAATCATGCTCATCACCACAGGCGGTATATTGATTCGTACCCGTGTTTCAGAAATTCGTGAGATGGGTCGTGCAACACAAGGTGTGACTCTGATTGCGGTTGAAGATGGTGGAAAATTATCTGGACTACAGCGTATTGCTGAAGCGGATGCTGAAGACGATGGTGCTGCAGCAGATGATGGTGTTGCAGATGATGCCGCGCCAGATGCAGCATCTGATGATGCAGCTGAATAATTGTTGGTTGAATATTCAACCATAGCAATACTCTGACAAAACTCTGCAACTAAAATAAAACTGCCTATCCATGAGTGATGACAAACTGCAGCCACTACGTGAGCAAATTGATGCGATTGATGCGCAACTACTCGCATTATTAAATCAGCGTGCGCGTGTGGCTCAGGAAGTGGGTCACGTTAAAGCAGAGACCAATGCGCCTGTGTTTAGACCGGAACGTGAAGCGCAAGTCTTGGCGCGTGTCGCTGCAAATAATGC
>JAXISQ010000195.1:0-3929 GCA_034680505.1 Noviherbaspirillum sp. | reverse complement strand
CGATGTAGCGCAAGCAGCAGATTTTGTACGTCAAACACAATGTGATGCATTAGCGATTGCAATTGGTACTAGTCATGGTGCGTATAAATTTTCACGCAAACCTACTGGTGACATCTTAGCGATAGACCGCATCAAAGAAATTCATGCACGCATTCCCAACACACACTTGGTGATGCATGGCTCTTCCAGTGTGCCGCAAGAATTGCTCGCTGAAATACGTGAATTTGGTGGCGACATGAAAGAAACCTATGGCGTGCCAGTAGAAGAAATACAAGAAGGCATTAAGCATGGCGTACGTAAGATTAATATTGATACAGATATTCGCCTTGCGATGACAGGTGCAGTGCGTCGCTACTTGTTTGAAAATCCATCTAAGTTTGATCCACGTGATTATTTAAAACCTGCACGTGAAGCGGCTATGCAAATTTGTAAAGCACGCTTTATTTCTTTTGGTTGCGAAGGGCAAGCAGGAAAGATCAAACCTTTAAGCCTAGAAAAAATGGCGGAGAAATATAAAAAAGGTGAACTCGCACAAATCGTGCAGTAATCTTACTTTTTAAATTCACCCCAATTTTTACAAGCTGCTATTTCACTGTAAGCGACTTGCCCGTTTTACGCGCTAGTCTTTTTTTAAAGTAAACACTGCCTCATGCATAGTCTTTATCAATCTACTATTCATTCACTACCTTTATTAGGTCGCGGTAAGGTGCGCGATAACTATGCAGTGGGTGAAGACAAAATACTCATCGTTACAACTGACAGACTTTCTGCATTTGATGTGGTGATGAATGAACCTATTCCTGCTAAAGGAAAAGTTCTCAATCAGATGTCTGATTTTTGGTTCGACAAGCTATCAGCCATAGTGCCAAATCATTTAACTGGAATAGCGCCTGAGTCTGTGGTGAAACCTGAAGAGGCTGATCAAGTGCGCGGACGAGCAGTCGTTGCAAAAAAACTCAAGCCGATTTTAGTTGAGGCGGTAGTGCGTGGTTATCTTATAGGCTCGGGTTGGAAAGACTATCAAAGCTCGGGTGCTGTCTGCGGTATACCTTTACCACAAGGTTTGCGTTTGGCAGATAAATTAGCAGCACCAATTTTTACACCTGCTGCGAAAGCAGATTTAGGTGAGCATGATGAAAATATTAGCTTTGCTGAAATGGAAGCGCGTTTAGGTAAAGAGTTAGCGACAAAAATGCGTGACATCAGCATTGCGCTGTATCAGGCTGCAGCAGATTATGCAGCGACACGAGGCATCATCATCGCCGATACAAAATTTGAATTTGGTTTAGATGAACATGGTGTCTTGCATTTAATGGATGAAGTATTAACTGCGGACTCTTCACGTTTTTGGCCTGCAGATTCTTATGCGCCTGGTATATCGCCGCCATCTTTTGATAAACAATTTGTGCGCGATTATTTAGAAACATTAAAAGACTGGAATAAAACTGCACCTGCACCGGCACTGCCTGCTGATGTCATAGAAAAAACAGGTGCTAAATATAGAGAAGCTTTAGAACGCCTGACTGGCAATCAACTTAAAGATTGAGTAATGACGATGACGAATGCGGCGCAACCTTTGGTAGGTGTAGTAATGGGATCTTCATCCGATTGGGATGTCATGCAACATGCAGTTAACATGTTGACTGAATTTGGAGTGCCATTCGAGAAGCAAGTCTTGTCAGCGCATCGTATGCCGGATGAAATGTTTGCTTATGCTAAAGCAGCGCAATCGCGTGGTCTGCGCTCCATTATCGCTGGTGCGGGTGGTGCTGCACACTTGCCAGGCATGATTGCTTCACAAACCATCGTGCCAGTTTTAGGTGTGCCTGTACCTTCTAAATATTTGCGCGGTGAAGATTCATTGCTCTCTATTGTGCAAATGCCTAAAGGCATTCCTGTTGCAACCTTCGCGATAGGTGAAGCTGGTGCTGCGAATGCTGCCTTAACTGCAATTGCGATACTCGCTGCGGATCATCCTGAGCTCGCTGAAAAACTTCTACGCTTCCGTGCCAAGCAAAATGCGGATGCACGTGCGATGACTTTACCTGCTTAAGTGTGTCCTAGTGTGTCCTCCTCTTCTTCAACACCATTGAAACCCCATGCATCTCCGGCCACTTGGCTAGGCGTGATGGGTGGTGGTCAATTAGGTCGTATGTTTGTGCATGCTGCACAAGCTATGGGTTACAAAGTAATGGTCTTAGAACCTGCTGCAGATTGTCCTGCAGGCCATGCAGCTGATAAATTGCTAGTTGCTGATTACACCAATCCCACTGCGCTAAAAAACATGGCGCAACAATGTGTAGCTGTGACGACTGAATTTGAAAATGTACCTGCACAAAGTTTGGCAATGCTTGCTGATCAAGTCATGGTTGCACCTTCAGCACGATGTGTATCAGTTGCACAAGACAGGTTAGATGAAAAAAAATTCTTCATGGATTGTGCTGCTACATCAGGTGTTAAGCCTGCGCCGCACCATGCTATTACATCAGATGCTGAGATTGATGTTTTGTCAGAGGATTTATTACCCGGTATTTTAAAAACAGTGCGTATGGGTTATGACGGCAAAGGACAAGTCAGAGTCACGACTCGCGAAGCGGTACGTACTGCATTTCATGACTTACAAGGCGTAGCCTGTGTATTAGAAAAAATGCTGCCACTGGCTTATGAAATCTCAGTCTTAACAGTGAGAAGTACGGATGGACAAGCGGTGGTTTATCCCATCGCTGAGAATGTGCACCGTGACGGCATACTGTTTACCACCACCGTGCCTGCACCGAGTGTGAGTGCAGAATGTGTCAAGCAAGCACAGTATGCAGCATTAACCATTATTCGTCAGCTCGATTATGTTGGTGTGTTGTGTATAGAATTCTTTGTCTTAAAAGATGGTTCATTGGTTGTCAATGAAATGGCGCCACGTCCACACAATAGTGGGCACTACACGATGGATGCCTGCATCACTAGTCAGTTTGCACAGCAAGTCCGTGCTATGACGAAACTACCTTTAGGTGATGTACGCCAGCATTCACCTGCAGTGATGTTAAATATTTTAGGTGATGTCTGGTTTACTGGCGACAGTGATGTTGCAGTAGAGCCTGCATGGGAAAAGATACTCGCATTACCTGGTGCGAATCTGCATTTATATGGCAAAGATGAACCACGTCGTGCGCGAAAAATGGGGCACATTACTTTTGTAGCGCCCACCTTAGAACAAGCGCAGGCACAAGCTAAAGCTGCCTGTGATTTGTTAGGCATAGCAAGTTGAATGCATGAAGATTTTTGGATCTGATCAACTTGCGATTGCAGAAGCTGCAGCACTACTAGAGCAAGGCAAGCTAGTCGCATTTCCTACTGAGACCGTTTATGGCTTGGGTGCTGATGCAGAAAACCCATTAGCAGTCGCAGCGATTTATGCCGCTAAAGGTCGACCCGCTAATCATCCTGTGATTGTGCATCTTGCAGTACATGCTGATTTAGAGCGTTGGGCACAACACATTCCACATGAAGCAGAAAAACTGATACAGGCTTTCTGGCCGGGTCCACTCACACTCATACTCAAGCGATCGCCTCATATTCCTGATGCTGTTTCAGGCGGTCAGGATTCTATAGGTTTACGTTGTCCTTCGCATCCTGTTGCACAAAGTCTGTTGCAACAATTTAAAAAAGGACAGGGCGGTATTGCTGCACCTTCTGCAAACCGTTTTGGTCATGTGAGTCCTACCTTTGCGCAACATGTCATTACTGAATTTTCTGAACTTCAAGCAGATGCGATTGCTTGTCTGATTGATGGCGGAGCGAGTGAAGTAGGAATTGAATCCACTATTGTTGATTTATCGCGTATAGCAACGAGTGGCCCTGCTTTATTAAGGCCGGGGCACATCACTGCAGAACAAATATCTGCAGTACTAGGATTGGAATTAAAAGCTCCCGAT
>JAXISQ010000194.1:0-3978 GCA_034680505.1 Noviherbaspirillum sp. | reverse complement strand
TGTCACTGGTTGGGACTGATCGCCATAATGTAGAACAGTGTGGTCAGGGCATTCTAGGCGCAGAGAACCATGTTTAATTTTTTTTAGCAATTGCAAAATTAATTTTGCTTGTGCTGGCATAGCTTGCGCAGCATGGTCATTTGATTCTTGCATGGATGTTGAGGTGAGTGGATTTGTCATCGGCTTAATTCGCTGGATGGCGGTGCTGGTTTTTTGAAAAAAGGTACGCCCTTAATAAATAATTTTGCGGCTTGCCAGTGAATGCGGAAAATCACGCCAAATGTCATTAAGGGATAACGTAAAAAAACAAACATGAGTTTGCTGTCAGTAATGGGTTGTACTTTTCCCGATATGCTGGTCAAAAGTAGTGGACCCTGTGCATCGTCATAATCTATACGTGCAGTAATACGATGTAGTGTTTCCTGCTCAATTTGCTGTTTTGCAGACATGAAGCGAAAACGATATCCGCCTTCTACTTCACAAAAAGGAGAGACATGAAAAATCTTTTTTGCGCTTAATGGCAAGCCCCATGGCATGCTGCTACCACTATCGAGTAAATAACTATGCTTTTCACCAAAGGTATTTCTTACCTCGCATAAGATGGCACGTAACTCACCAGATTTTTTATGACAAAACCAAAATGAAACAGGATTAAATACATAACCTAATACTCTTGGAAATGCTTGTAACCAGATTTCACCATCAGCGTCGGTAATGCCTTCTTGTTGTAGTAACTGATCAATCCAAGACAAGAGAGGTGTATGCCCATCACCATGATCACTGTCATAAAAAGCGAGTAAATTAAAACGATTGCGTGAACATAATTTACTAGGTATGGCAGCATTACCTAGACTGCGTAAGGGCAGCAATAGAGTGTATACACCATAGCTAAATGCATTGTTACTAGGGCGTAGGCGCGTATGACGCACTAGACCGCTACTGACATGTACTTGTGGAGTGAGTTGATGCATACGGTTAGGCCAATGTGAGCGGCAGTTAATTAGCGAAGTTCTGCACTTTGGGCTAATGCTTGGCATACATGCATGCCAGATTTCAAACCATCTTCATGAAAACCATACCCAGTCCAAGCGCCTGCAAACCAGGTGTTGTTCTTCCCTTGTATGCGATGCAAATTTTGCTGTGCATGAACTGCTGCTGCATCAAAGACAGGATGAGCATAATCATAGCGACCCAATACTTTGGTTGGATCAGGTTCATGCAGTGGATTTAACGACACAATGACTGGTGTAGTGAAAGGTAGGGGTTGTAATTTGTTTATCAGATAATGCACACAAACGCGTGGTTCTGCGCCACTGAGGCTTTCATAATTCCATGCAGACCATGCATCTTTATTATTAGGCAGGCAGCTAGCATCGGTATGGAGTATGGCTTGATTGGGTTGGTAAGTGACCGCAGATAAAATATTTTTTTCATCTTCAGTTGCATCACTTAGCATGGCTAAACTTTGATCACTATGTGTGGCTAATACGACGTGATCAAACAAGTGTGAAATACCTTGCACTTCTAGTCGTATTTGTTTGTGTATACCAAAATCTTCTCGTTTAATAGATAACACAGGTGAATTAAGATGTTTGTGTTGAATAGCACTCAACAATTTTTCCACATAATGTTTTGCGCCACCTGTCACCGTAAACCATTTAGGACGATTTTCTACTTGTAACAATCCATGGTTATGGCAAAACGAAACAAAGCTAGCGAGTGGGAAGGCTAGCATTTGTTCGGTTGGGCAAGACCAAATACAACCTGCCATAGGAAGTAAATACCAATCTCTAAATTCTTGGCTATAGCGATGTTGATGTAAGAAGTCGCCTAGCGAGAGTGGAGAGGATGTTGATGATTGCTTAGCCAGTGCAGTGGTTTGGCGATTGAAACGCAATATGTCACGCAGCATGCGCCAAAAACGAAAATTAAATAAATTACGTTTTTGCACGAACACAGTTTGCAAGTTAGCACCTGCCCATTCCAAAGTACGAGCATTGCTATCGGAGCTAAGAGGTAGCTTTACCGAGAACGACATATCGCTACCGGTGGTGTGTACATTTAACTGATTAAACAGCGCAATGAGATTGGGATAAGTACGCTCATTAAAAACTAAAAACCCCGTATCAACGCCATGCGTTAAACCATCTAGAGTGACATCGACTGTGTGTGTATGACCACCGAAATAATCATTGGCTTCAAATAGCGAGACCTCATGGCCACTTTGCGTGAGCTGCCATGCAGAATACAAACCGGAAATGCCTGAACCTACGACAGCTATTTTCATGGAGATTGTTTAGTTATTCAGCGTTGCGCATTTCTAGAGCTGATATGCGCGGTGCCCCAACCTTATTGAATAAAAACGCTGTGATGATAACCAGAGAAATTTGGGTTGGGGAAAAACATACTCTGGTACTGGTCACCAGCTAGGCTGGAATCATCACAGCAGAAACAGAATTTATAAAAAACTCAATAAAAAAGTGTATTTATTTTGTCGCGAGCGCTTTTTCTATAGCAGCGACTAAATTTTTGTCATCGGGGCTAACGCTGCTACCGTAATTAGCAACCAATTTGCCTTCTTTATCAATTAAATATTTATGAAAATTCCAACCAGGTGATTTTCCACTCGCTTTAGATAAAGCCGAAAATAATGGATTCATGTCTTTGCCTTTGACGGAAGATTTCGCAAACATAGGAAATTTCACGCCATAAGTGTTGTAGCAAAAATCTGCAATTTCTTTATTGTTGCCAGGCTCTTGGCTGAAGTCATTGGAAGGAAAGCCTAATACGACTAAACCTTTGTCTTTGTATTTTGCATAGAGTTTTTCTAAGCCTTCATATTGCGCCGTATAGCCGCAATAACTAGCTGTGTTGATCACCAAAGCAACCTTGCCAGAGTATTGGCAAAGGTTTTGCGGCGCATCGTCTTGCAAACGATTGAACTTATGATCGAGCAAACTAGGGCAATCCGCAGCGTAAACACTGACAGCCATAAGGCTAGTACAGGCAAATAAGCAAAACCGGCTAAGTTGGGATAAAAAAGACTGCATAGGTGTGTTTGTCATAGGTACAATACCGTTAAGTTTTAATTTAAACTGATTAGTCTATTTTAGCGCAAATTTGCAGCTTGTGGGACGGACTAATCAGGCAGAAACACTTATTAAAAAGACACATAAAAAGGCTTATTTCATGCGCAATCTTGTCCTGATACTAGGGGATCAGCTGAGTTTTTCTAACCCTGCTTTAGAGGGTTTCGATCCTTTACAAGATCGCGTGCTATTAATAGAGGCGCCTGGGGAATCCACGGTCGTATGGTCGCATAAAGCGAGAATTACCTTGTTTTTATCAGCCATGCGCCATTTTGCTAACCAAGTAGTGGCGCGCGGTTGGAGACTGGAATATGTACAGCTAGACGATAAGCTCGCATCCGACTTCTCCTTCAGATTGAAATCGGTAATGCAACGCTGCCAACCGCTAGGTCTGCGGGTAGCGGATCCGGGCGAGTGGCGCATGCTTAAAGCGATAGAGAAAAGCTGTGAGCAAGTGGCTGTCACCTTGTATGCCATTGATGACACGCATTTCATGTGTAGTCGGGCAGAGTTTGCCACTTGGGCGGCGGGCAAAAAAGAGTTACGCATGGAGTTTTTTTATCGCGTCATGCGCAAAAAATATCTAGTCCTGATGGATAAAGGGCAGCCAGTCGGAGGAACTTGGAATTTTGATGCCGAAAACAGGAGCGCGTATCCAAAGCGTGGAGCGCAGGTTGGGCCGGGACTGATACCTGCTCCCGCTGGTTTTGCTCCGGATGACATCACACTGGAAGTCATCGCCTTAGTTGAAAAATTTTTTCCAGATCATCCGGGAGAACTTAAAGATTTTATCTGGCCAGTTACGCGTGAGCAGGCTTTAGAAGCATTAGATATCTTTATTAAACATCGTTTATCGCAGTTCGGAACCTACCAAGATGCGATGTGGACC
>JAXISQ010000193.1:0-3995 GCA_034680505.1 Noviherbaspirillum sp. | reverse complement strand
GTCGCGAAGGTTTTTTCTCCATCAAACCGCGTGATAATTCTTGCCATACGCGCTCAGGTACTAATGCATCTACTTCACCCGCTTGCACCATTGTTTGCATGAGCTGCATCGTTTCAGGAGCAATGCTGAAATCTGGAAAGCGAGCTGCAAATCTTGCTAGTCGCAATATGCGAACTGGATCTTCCGTAAACGCAGTTGATACATGACGAAAGATTTTATTTTGTATGTCAGCTTGACCGCCATAAGGATCGATTAAATTACCATGCCCATCCATAGCAATCGCATTGATGGTTAAATCACGGCGTAATAAATCTTGTTCCAGCGTGACATCAGCCGCCGCATGAAAAGCAAACCCTGCATAACCAGGTGCAGTTTTACGCTCAGTGCGAGCTAATGCATATTCTTCGTGTGTCTCGGGATGTAGAAAGACGGGGAAATCTTTACCCACTGGCACATAGCCTAAGGCTTGCAGTTGCTCTGGGTCTGCGCCCACCACGACATAGTCGCGATCTTTAACTGACAAACCAAGTAAAGCATCACGCACTGCGCCACCTACGGTATAGATTGCAAATGGCTGTGACATTTTTTTAGTCACGCGCTAAATAATGTGGCGCTACCGCTTCTAACGGTGTGGCCTGCCAATCGGGTGGCAATTGACTACGAGGTCCTGCCACGTTATCGACTTTCATAGAATCGACATTATCACGACTCATGAGTGGACCACCTGGCACATACTCCAATATCCATGCCTGTAACTTCGCTAAGAAATGTGGCAAGCCTATTAATGGCCGCATATGCCCACTGTAAGTCCCTGCTAAATTAATTAACTCACGCAAGGTATAGACGTGTGAACCAACCAGATCATAGATTTTTCCATAAGTTTGTTGATTATCTAAAACAGATACAAATGCACGCGCCACATCTTTTACATACACAGGTTGAAATTTCGCTTCTGTTCCACCTAGCGCTAAGACCGGCATAAATTTTTGTAACTGAGCAAACAGATTGAGAAATTTATCTTCTTCACCAAACACAACTGAGGGACGCATGACAGTGACGTCTAAAAATGGCGCTTCCAACATGATTTTTTCAGCAGCTGCTTTAGAACGCAAATACATAGAAGGCGCATTTAATCCTACGCCGAGTGCACTCATATGTATGCAACGTCTTACATTTTGTGTGCGACAAGAGCGTACTAATTTACGTGTTAACTCTACATGTGCGCGTTCGAAATCGCGCCCCCATTTACTCCCTGCTCGGCTTTGCTGAGAATGTAAGACACCAACTAAATTGATCACGGTATCAGCACGCTGCAACAGCCCTGACAAAGTTGCGTCATCCATGATGTCTGCTTCTACAATTTGCACCGTAGGCAAAACCAACAAATGGCGTGCTCTGTCATAGCGTCGGGTAGGCACAATGACATGTCGTCCTGTTGCTGCTAATTGCGCTGCAATATGGGTGCCAATAAAACCGCTACCGCCTAAAAGCAGAATAGATTCATGTCGCATAGTTACTCTGCAAAATTTATAAATTAAGGAAGATCGCCCAATTCAGGCAAATTTGCATCACTAGGTAAAACATAACCTAATCTTGCTTTTAGTGATTGTGGTTTGTTTTCAAATAAAGCTGCATACCATGTCGCATTCGCTAATACGCTTTTCACGTAATTACGCGTTTCTGAAAAAGGTATGGTCTCAGCAAATATCGCACCTTCTATAGGCTTTTCCAACGAAGCACGCCACAATCTAGGTCGCCCTGGACCAGCATTGTAAGCTGCAGTTGCTAGTGTTTGCGAACCACCTAAATTATTTAACACCATGTTGAGATATTGCGTACCTAAGGTAATGTTAGTACGTGTGTCATTTAAATTATTTAATGTAAACCCAGTCATGCCTATTTTACGTGCGACATATTTTGCAGTCGCTGGCATGATTTGCATTAAGCCTGAAGCACCTACATGTGAACGCGCTGATTTAACAAAACGCGATTCTTGACGTATCAATCCATATACCCACGCTTTATCTAATCCCATGGGTTGGGTTGCGGTATGCATGATGTCATCATGCGGCGAAGGAAAGCGATGCGTAAAATCTAATTCCACTCTAGCGCGATCGGCGGTTGTTACCATTCTATCTAGTACATCACTTTGACGAGCAAATTCAGCGGCAGCCAATAACTGACGTTCATTCATGCGACGTAATTGCCAGTTCCATTCGCGATTACCTTCAAACCGCAAACCCAAATCAAAAAAACGAAACGCATGTTGAAAGCCTGGATTATTTGATGCTTCTGCTAATTCTTCCGACTTAGGCGCAACAGGCTTATCAGACACCATGGCTTTTTGTCCTAATTCTTCATTCGCTAACAAGCCATAGAAATTTGAAAGTGATGCAATCGTTTGAAAATGCTTTTGAGCCTCTTCATTGCGCCCCTGTGCTTTATCTGCGCGCCCATGCCAATACACCCAAGTTGACTCTTTTTGTAATTCAGCTGGCATGCTGCTAATAGCTTTACTCACCATGCTCCAGTCACCCGAGCGAAGAGCGGCACGAGCACGCCACTGATAAGCATCTTGGGATAATTGCACCCCCCAAGTTCTGCGCCAATAACTAGGCGCATCACGCGATAATTGCAATGAAGCTTGTAATGCGATTTGCGCCCATGCCAATGATTGTTCTTCTGCGCTTAATCTGTTTAAAACTTTATTCAAAGCTTTAACGGATTTTGCAGGCTCATGTCGCGCCACACGTCCTAAAGCGATAATAAATAATTCATGTGAAGCACGCGGCGCGACAATGCCACGATCAATCACAGGACCTGGCTTATCAATTGCCATTGCCAATTGTTTTTCAGTTGCATCGGTGACGCCCGCTAAACGACGCGCCAAACTAATTTGTCCATACTCTGCTGCTAAGCGTATCTGATGCCAAACATCATCTGCATTAAAATATTTTTCTTTGTAGAGATTAACAATTAATTCTGCACAAGCTACGCCATATTGATTCGGTTGCAATAGTAATTCTCTCGCTTGCTTGGCTACATTCTCACGTTTATTCACACGCGACAGCAAGGCATAGCATTTCACTTGTGTGTCGTCGTTCAGAGTAAACAGAGGATACTGCTCATCAAAAGTGCGCCATATGCGCGCATGACCTAACAGCAATAACCAATCATTACGTAAACGATCTGCAATCGCAGTACCTGCGTATTTATCGATAAAAGCGCGTATCTCTCCTTCTGGCGCTGAAATTAATCTAGGATATAAGCGGTAATATTCAACGTAGGATGGAATAGGGTAATTAGCAAGACGATCCGCTATTCTTCCTGCTTGTGCAATTTCACCGCGCAATGCAGCATCACGCAGCATTAAAAAATCTGCATCGGCAGGTGTGAGTGTGTGTTCATTGCGCGCAGCATAAGCTGGGGCAGAAATGCAAACGAGACTAGTCAGTATTCCAAAAATTAGGGCAAGCAAGCAAACAATTTTCTTCATTAGCACTGTTCAAATTTCCGAATATCAATAGTGTGTTTAGAATAGCATGTCATACCTAATTAATCGGACTGATTTAACTATTATTAAGCTATGCAAGCTGACCTAGACAAATCACCATTACGACAGTCGCTGATTGCGGCGCGTAAGGCTTTATCTGCTGAAAATAAATTGCAGTCAGATCAACGCATCATGACCGCTTTACAAGCATTTTTGTCAACCCAAGCAATACAGGTACTAGGTGTTTATTTACCTCTGTCAGGCGAACCGGATCTCATGCCTTTGTATGAAACGTTATCTAAGCATGCGATGCGTCTCGCATTACCAGTGGTGCTAGATAAAAATCAATCCTTGTTTTACGCACCATGGCAACCAAGCGATACTCTTATAAAAGATGCAAGCGGCACACTAGCACCTGCTAGTCGTGATGCATTTATTACACCTGATTTAATTCTAGCTCCGTGTGTAGGTTTTACTAAAGCACGCTATCGCTTAGGTTATG
>JAXISQ010000192.1:0-3997 GCA_034680505.1 Noviherbaspirillum sp. | reverse complement strand
TGTTTGAGGAAGATGAAGTCGACACAAAGAATTTAAAAATCAGGAAAAATAGCCAAGTTAGTAAACTAAAACGCTGAGATCGTTAACAACCCGCATTTTACGCAATGCCATCATTGACTGCCTTACTTGCTGATGAAGCCGCCACCCTAGCACTAGGTCAGGCATTAGCACGCATACTGCAACCGGGTTTAGTGCTACATCTACATGGGGAACTGGGAGCGGGCAAAACCTGTCTGACGCGTGCACTACTTCATGCTGCAGGCTATCTGGGACGGGTTAAAAGTCCTACTTATACACTGATGGAGCCCTATACCATAAACTTAGAAGGGCAATCGATAGCACTACTGCATTTCGATCTTTACCGTATGGGTAATCCACGTGAATTCATAGAAGCAGGATTTAGAGATCAATTCGATGGCAGCGCGATATGCATCATAGAATGGCCGGAACAAGCGGCTAATTTGCTACCGCCTCCCGATCTTGATCTTACCCTCACTGTCACAGGACATAGTCGTAAGGTAGAATTGATAGCGAAATCAGAACAAGGCATGGCATGTCTGCATCAACTCCAGTTCAACCCACATCACTAAAACAAAGAGCGCGCCGCACTTTTTTACAAGCAGGCGCAACGCTCTTAGTTTCATTGCTCACTCATGGTGTAGCACGCTCTGCGCAATTCATCGCTGTTCGAGTCTGGCCCGCACCGGATTACACACGCATCACATTAGAAAATAATACCAAGCTTAAAGCTACGCATTTTTTAATTAAAGACCCGCATCGCTTAGTGGTAGACATAGATGGCGTCGATCTCGATGCACAATTAAAAAGCCTAATTGCAAAAATCGATAGCAACGATCCCTATATTGCCCAAGTTCGCATTGCGCAAAACCGACCTGGTGTCGTGCGCTTAGTATTTGACTTAAAAGATGAAATTCATCCTCAAGTCTTTACCTTAGAGCCAGTCGGTGAATATCAACATCGTTTGATTTTTGATTTATATCCGGCGACTGCTCGCGATCCAATTGCAGAACTATTACAAAAGAAAATCACACCTGCACCATCTGAAGAAAAAAAGAAACCGAATACAGAAAATAAAGTCGCTCGCGAAGAAGAAGCACCTATTAATCTGACACGTATGGTGACGATCGCAATTGATCCAGGCCACGGCGGAGAAGATCCAGGTGCAGTCGGTAAAGGTGGCAGCTATGAAAAAAATGTAGTGCTCTCGATTGCAAGACGACTGAAAACCAAGTTAGAGCAAATTCCGAATGTGCGCGTAATGTTAACGCGTGATGGCGATTACTTTGTGCCGTTGCAAGTGCGTGTACAAAAAGCACGAAAGGTGCAAGCAGATTTATTTGTGTCGATACATGCTGATGCATTTGTAGAACCTACTGCACGCGGTTCTTCTGTTTTTGCCCTATCAGAAAAAGGCGCTAGCTCAACTGCAGCGCGATGGTTAGCAAATAAAGAGAATGCAGCAGATTTAATTGGTGGCATTAACATCAAAACAAAAAATCAACATCTTGCAAGTGTGTTACTTGATCTCTCCACCACCGCGCAAATCAATGACAGCTTAAAACTCGCCAAGTCAGTGTTATTTGAAATCGGAAATATCAACAAGCTGCATAAAGCACAAGTTGAACAAGCAGGCTTTGCCGTGTTGAAAGCACCCGATATTCCTAGTATTTTGGTGGAGACTGCATTCATCTCCAATCCTGAAGAAGAAGCTAAGTTGACAGACAATGCCTATCAAGATCAAATGGCAGATGCATTGTCGAATGGCATACGGAAGTATCTCGTTAAAAATCCTACGCTAGTTCATCGCAAACTGACTTAATCTAATTTATACGTACGATTACGCTGCGCTAATCGTACCTACCTTACTTCCATCCTCAATAAACTTAGTGGTAGGGCGCAATGGATTGCGCCGCATGAAAAACAAAATTTCTGACTTAATCACATCGTTACGTTTGCAGTGTTTATTTGGATGATTACGCTACGCTAATCATCCCTACAAATTTTAATAGAGCCGTAGGTACGATTAGTGAAACGTAATCGTACGGATTTTTAAAATCACGATTATTTTTATTTTTGCCCACGCGCTTTTTTAACAAAGCGCCATATTGCAGCTAATGCCACTGGGCCAGCTGCTGCTGCAAAACCAATCAACACTATGGTATTCAAATGATCGCGAATGATAGGAATGCCACCAAAGTAGTAACCCGCAGTGATTAAGCCCACTACCCAAAGCACAGCACCACTCACATTAAACAACTGAAACTGCACCCAACCCATTTGCGATACACCTGCAACAAACGGCGCAAACGTTCTCACCACCGGCAACCAACGTGCAAGCACAATCGTTTTACCACCATGCATTTCAAAGAAGGTGTGTGTTTTTTGGAGAGCAGTGCGATCTAACCATCGATAATTATGGGTAAATGCTTTATTTCCTATCGCACGACCTATCATGTAATTCACTGTATTACCACTCACTGCCGCAACGATGAGTAATGAACTTAGCAACACACTATCCATCGCACCCGTAGCACAAAAAGCGCCACCTATAAAAAGCAAAGAATCCCCCGGTAAAAAAGGGAAAATAACTAAACCTGTTTCAGCAAACACGATGGCAAATAAAATTGCATACACTAGCGAGCCATATACAGGCAGCATCTGGTCTAGCATTTTGTCTACATGCAGCAGCATGCTAAGGAAATCGGTAATTGCCATAAACTTGAAATCAATAAGTTAACAAACCATCTGGCACACAAAAAGTTGGTGCAGCCGAATCATACACTGACATACCAAGACTGCGAACCTGAATCGTTGCGTATTAAAGAGCCTAAAGCGAAAGGTATAATCATGTGATGACATCTAATGTAGCCATTCCCCGTGATATTCGCCCTTTGCCGGATCAGCTCATCTCGCAAATAGCAGCAGGTGAAGTGATTGAACGTCCGTCTGCAGTCGTTAAAGAATGTCTAGAAAATGCGCTGGATGCAGGATCGACTGTTATTAGCATCAAGCTTGAACAAGGTGGCGTAAAACGTATTGCCATTATTGATAATGGCAGAGGCATTCCACCGGACCAAATGCGACTTGCACTAGCACGTCATGCCACTTCAAAAATTGCCTCGCTCTCTGATTTAGAAAATGTACTCACATTAGGCTTTCGCGGCGAAGCGTTAGCATCGATTGCATCTGTCGCACAACTCACCCTAACTTCGCGCACAGCAAGTGAACCACATGCATGGCAATTAAGCGGTCATGCAGAAGCGAAACCCGAACCGGCTGCAGGGTCTCAAGGTACAACGGTGGATGTAGAAGAGCTCTATTTCAACACACCAGCACGACGTAAATTTTTAAAATCTGAACAAACTGAATACGGTCATTGTCTAGAAATCGTACGTCGCATTGCTCTAGCGCGTCCTGATGTGAGCTTTTCAGTCAGTCACAATGGTAAGACTGTCGAACACTGGAAAGAATCAACCCATGAAAAACGCTGCGCTCAAATACTTGGTGAAGAATTTGCACAAGCACGTTTATTCATAGAAGAAAATGCAGGTCCAGTTCACATCATGGGCTATGCAGGCTTACCGACTGCAGCCAGAGGGCGCGCTGATTCTCAATATTTTTATGTGAATGGTCGCTTTGTACGCGACAAACTACTTACCCATGCTGTGCGAGCCGCTTATCAAGATGTGCTGCATGGTGATCGTTATCCTAGTTATGTACTGCACTTCAATTGCGATCCCGCTTTAGTGGATGTAAATGTTCATCCTTCAAAAACCGAAGTGAGGTTTCGTGACAGCCGTAGTGTGCATCAATTTGTTTTTCATGCAGTGCATCGCGCACTAGCGCAAACCGCACCCAATACGCAAAGCAATGTTCCACCGCCCATGCCTGCCTCTATTGGTGCTCTGCCTTGGATGCGTGGTGCACAACAAGCTAGTTTTGGTATGGCGCAAAGTACTGCGCGTTATGGCGAGTT
>JAXISQ010000191.1:0-4003 GCA_034680505.1 Noviherbaspirillum sp. | reverse complement strand
TCGGGTAGAAATGTCATTTCAATTTCTAGTGCGTAGCTGGGGAACGATTGTTGAGCTGATCTCTGTTTATAAACGATTGCGTGCATTTGAAGCGCAAATTGGTAAACATCATCAGCCAGAAAATCATCCAAGCTAATTATCTAAGCTAATCAAGGCTAGCTAGTATACGTTGATGCGATTAAGGCTTTTTCTTTACTATCGTGAGCATATCTCCATCGGATAAATCATCCGATGGATTTAGCACCAGTTCATCGTTAGGCGTGATACCTGAAATTACTTCTACCTTGGCACCAAAGTCTTTGCCAAGTTCAACAGCTTTTAATTTGACTTTGCCTTGCGCATCAACCGTTGCAACGCGTGGTCCTTCACCTCGTAGTAATAAAGTATTAACCGGTACCACTATGCCTGCGCGATGATGGGCAGTGACTTGTACTTCTATATATGAACCAGGTAATAATTCTCCGCTAGGATTAGTCACACTAATTTCTACTTGCAGACTACGGCTAGCAGGATCAATGGCACGTGCAGTGCGAGTCACTACAGCGGAAAATTTTCGATTTGGTGATTCAGCTAAACGAAAAACGACTGTTTGACCTTCTTTAATATTTTTTGCGTAGGCTTGAGGTACGTAGACATAAGCGCGTAATGAACTAGATTGCGTCAGTATGAATAAAGGTTTACTGCCGCTGTTGCCAGCATCAATTAAATCGCCTATGTTCACATTACGTCGAGTAATCACGCCATCAAATGGTGCGGTAATGCGAGTGTAAGCAAGTAACTCTTTGAGTCGTTGCACATTCGCCTCTGCTACATTTAAATTAGATGCGGCTTGTTCATAATGGCTACGACGTTCATCAAATTCTTGTTGTGATACTGCTTTTTGTTCAAGCAAGGCATGCCAGCGATCTACGGTGACTTTCGCTAACTGTAATGCCGATTGCAATTGTTGTTTAGAGGCTTGTGCTTGATTAAGTTGTTGTTCTAGCTCGGGGCTACTAATCTCAGCCAGTAGGTCACCTTTTTTAACAGGGCTACCTATATCTTTAGTCCAGCGTAAAAGATAACCACTAGCGCGTGCTGATATGGGTGATTCAATTTGTCCGAGTAAAGTAGCAGGCAGTGCGATAGTTTGACCTTCGCCATTCGCTTCAGGATGTACGGTACTCGCATAATGTTGCGTATTATTTTTTGTTTGAACTGCTAAATCTTTAGCTTCAGAGTGTTTGCGAAATAAAGCAAAGCCACCACCAGTCATTAATATGACAAGTATTATTAAAAAACCTAAACGCAATTTATGCAAAGTACGCACTCTATGAATGTGACGTAGTTCATGGCCATGTATGCCGAGTAAGTTATGACGTGGTTGTGTCATCGATCAAGATCCTTGAGGCAAAGCAGCAGAGAGGGCAGATTCACGCTTACGAAGAAAGCGGTGCACGGATGCAAAAATAATAGGAACAAAAAATAAAGTAGACACAGTAGAAAATAATAAGCCGCCTATGACTGCACGACCTAAAGGCGCATTTTGTTCTGCGCCTTCACCTAGACCCAATGCCATAGGTAACATACCAATAATCATAGCTGCTGCAGTCATAAGCACTGGACGAATACGCGTAGAGCCTGCTTCTAGAGCAGCAGAAAGTGGCGGTATGCCATCGCGCAAGCGTTGTAGAGCAAACGACACTAACAAGATACTATTCGCCGTCGCCACACCCATCGTCATAATCGCGCCTGTGAGTGCAGGTACGGATAAATGTGTGCCAGTTAAAAATAACATCCATGCAATCCCCGCAAGGGCAGCAGGTAGCGTACTGATGATAATAAGAGGATCTATCCAAGATTGAAAATTCACGACGATCAGTAAGTAAACTAATACGATGGCACCAGCTAATCCAAACAATAAACCTGTGTAAGAAGTTTTCATGGTGTTAGCTTGACCGCGTAAGGTGAGCTTCTGTCCTTTTTTGAGTTGTGGTTGCATTAGCTGAATTTCTTTGTTGATGTCAGCAACCACACCTCCAAAATCGCGACCTTGCACATTCACATAAATATCAATCACAGGTGTGATGTCATATTCAGAAATCACAGCAGGTTGTACAGTAGGTGAGACCTTCACTAAATTACCCAGTAATTGACTAGGCCCGCCTGCAGTGGGGGCAACAGGTGTGCGTAACAAGGCTTCTAGTGAATTTACTTTATATTGCGGCGATTGCACCAAGATGTTGTAAACCACGCTATTAGTTGGATTGACCCAAAATGCGGGCGCTGTTTGAAAACTACCAGCTAGGGACACCAACACATTTTGCGCCACATTCGCTTGTGACAGATTTAAAGCTTGTAATGCAGTGCGATCGGTCTCTAAAGCTAAAGTAGGATGATTTAGTTTTTGATGTATGTGTGTATCCACTGTGCCCGGTATTTTTTCTATCTTTTTCAATAATTCATGTGCAAGTGCATAACTTGCCTGCATATCTTTACCAGCAAACTGGATATCAATCGGTGCTTGTGAACCAAAATTTAAAATCTGCGCAATGATGTCAGCGGGTTGAAAATAAAATTCCACTCCCGGGAATCGTTTTGGAAGTTCATTGCGTAAACGATTGATATGCGTGAAGGTGGGAGCATGGCCTTCTTTTAATGATATTAATAATTCACAATCAACAGGGCCATAAGTACCTGCATTGTTATACGACATATTCAAACTACTAATCGTGACGCCTATGTTTTCAAGGACGGTATCGAGTTCATTTGCAGGAATAGTTTGTCGTATCGCTTTTTCTACTTGATCAGTTAGGCGCGCCGTTTCTTCAATACGCGTTCCACTAGGTGCGCGCATATGTAGTCTGATTTGACCGGCATCGACGGCCGGAAAAAAATCTTCACCTAAAATTAAAAACAGACCACATGAGGCTAAAGTAAAGCTCAGAAATAAAGCAAGGAATGATTGCCTTCTCACCAATAACGCACTCAGGGCAGCTAAATACGTTGCACGCATGCGCTCAAAGCCTTGATCAAATTTTAGATGGATAGATCGAAAGAAACTGGTGGTGTGCGTTTTTACGGTTTCTTGCTTGAGCATCATCAGAGCCATCGTTGGCACTAAAGTTCGAGAAAGAAAATAAGACGCCAACATCGCAAAGACAACGGCTTCTGCCAGTGGTACGAATAAATATCGTGCAACCCCAGTTAAGAAAAACATAGGTAAAAACACGATACAAATACACAATGTAGAAACGAGGGCGGGTACAGCAATCTCACTAGCGCCATCATAAATCGCGTTGTATAAATCTTTACCTAAATGTAGATGACGTTCTATGTTTTCAATCGTCACCGTTGCATCATCTACCAATATCCCGATAGCTAAAGTTAAACCACCTAAGGTCATGAGATTTAAAGTTTCACCCATCGCATTTAAAGCAATGATAGAGCTTAAGATCGACAAAGGAATAGACACAGCAATAATGCAGGTACTACGCCAACTACCTAAGAAAAGTAGAATTAATGCCGCGGTTAAGCAAGAGGCGATCACTGCTTCATGCAACACACTACTAATTGCTGCACGCACAAAAATAGATTGGTCAAACATCGTAGTAATGTTGACGCCATCCGGAATGCCTTTAGATATCTCAGCTACTTTAGTTTTAACATTCTCTACAATTTTTAATGTAGATTCAGAACCGTTTTTCATCACGGTTAATAGCACACCACGTTGACCTTCTTTTTTTACGATATTTTGTTGTGGTTGAAATCCATCACGTACATGCGCGACTTCTTTTAAATACGTAGTCGAGCCATTAATAGTTTTAACTGGTAGCTCATTTAAACCAGCAATACTATCTGGCGAGCCATTTAAACGTACCGAGTGTTCTAGATCATCTAATTTAATTGTGCCAGCTGGCAGAATTAAATTTTGCGTATTGACAGCATTGACTACATCGGTAGGTGTCAACCCTTTAGCGAGCAATGCTTCGGTATCTAAGTCCACCGAGATAACGCGAAATTT
>JAXISQ010000190.1:0-4010 GCA_034680505.1 Noviherbaspirillum sp. | reverse complement strand
GCTGCAGGCTCGGTAATTTTTACTCCACCGACTGCATTGATGAAAACATCTTGATCAAACGCAGCTACTCCTGCATGGCGATGTAAGACGGCTAATAACATCGCTAATCGATTTTGTTCTAAGCCCACCGATAAGCGTCGTGCATTCGGCACATGTGAGCTATCAACTAAAGCCTGTATTTCCACTAACAATGGACGACTACCTTCTTGCGTCACCATCACACAAGAGCCGGGTACTTGATTGTCATGTTGAGAAAGAAAAAGTGCCGAAGGATTTGACACTCCCTTTAAGCCCTTTTCTGTCATGGCAAACACACCAAGCTCATTTACAGCACCAAAGCGATTTTTAAATGCACGCACTAAACGAAAACTAGAATGCGTATCACCTTCAAAATATAAAACCGTATCAACAATATGCTCCAACACACGCGGCCCTGCAAGTGCACCTTCTTTGGTGACATGGCCAACTAAAATAATCGTGATGCCAGATTGCTTCGCAATACGCGTTAGTTGCGCTGCGCATTCACGCACTTGCGCAACCGATCCCGGTGCTGAAGTGAGCGCATCAGAGTAAATCGTTTGTATGGAATCTATCACAGCAACCTGTGGCTTTAAGTCAGCCAAGGTATTGAGAATTTTCTCTAACTGAATCTCATCTTGTAATTTCAAATCATCAGCATCAACAGCCAAGCGTTTTGCACGCAAAGCTATTTGTGCACCGGACTCTTCACCGCTGACATATAAAACTTTTTTAAGCTTAGAGATATTTGCCAGTGCTTGTAATAAGAGTGTGGATTTACCAATACCAGGATCGCCACCGATTAAGACCACACCTCCCGCCACCAAACCACCACCTAAAACACGATCAAACTCATCAATGCCCGTTCCAAAACGTGGCACATCTATCGCTTCAATATCAGCCAGACTCATCACAGGCGCAGTTTGTGCAATCCCTTGCGCTTGATTGGAATAACGATTGCCACCTGACTCAACGATGGTTTCAACTAAGGTATTCCATCGATCACAGGAAGGACATTGACCCGCCCATTTATTACTTATTCCACCGCATTCAGTGCAGGTGTAATTAATTTTTGCTTTAGCCATAGGGTTACGTCACTTTACTTTTTTACTGCTCGCGCGACTCTGGGCGTGATCGCACACATTAATTCATATGCGATCGTGTCACTTGCAACTGCTACTTCATCAATCGGTAAACCATCACCCCATAAAGTGACTGGAGCACCAACCTGCACATGCGTTAGCGCGCTGATATCTACCGTTAGCATATCCATAGATACACGACCTATTAAAGGCACACACTGTCCATCCACTAACACGGGAGTACCAGCTTTTGCATGGCGTGGATAACCATCGGCATATCCACAAGCCACAACACCAACTCGCGTGGGTTTATTGGCTTTGTAAATACTACCGTAACCTACAAACTCACCTTTTTGCAGATTTTGTATAGCCATAATTTGGCTGTGCAATGTCATCGCTGGAAGTAATCCAAATGCCACTGCATCTTCACCAGTTGGTGAAGCACCGTACAACATCACACCTGGCCTAATCCAATCTGCCCTCATTTCTTTATGCAATAAGACACCAGCGGAATTCGCCACACTTATCTCACCATCTAAGCCTTTGATTGCTGAACTAAATTGCTGATACTGATTATCTGCATTGAGCACAGCCTGATTATTTTCTGCATTCGCAAAATGCGTCATGAAAGAAATTTTGCCTACACAAGACAAATTACGAAGCACGGCATAAACTGATTGAATTCGATCTACTGTGAATCCCAAACGATTCATACCGGTATTGATTTTTATATGCACATCTAAGGGAGCAGATAAGGATGGCGCAGCATCCTTTAACATCGTTAATTGCAGATCGTGATGTATTACGATTTGTAATCGATGGTGGTCTGCGATTTTCAAATCAGTCGCATCAAATGCGCCTTCCAACATCAAAATAGGCTTGGTCCATCCAGATTCTCTTAAACGAATAGCTGCATCCCATTCCAGTAGCGACAATCCATCAGCATCCGCAAAACCTTGCAAAGCAGATTCCAGTCCGTGGCCATAGGCATTCGCTTTTACAACAGCCCAGATTTTTGAAGTTGGCTTAGCCTTGCGAGCAAGCGCTAAATTAGATTGCAAAGCAGAGAGATCGATAGTGGCGACAAGTGGTCTAGGCATTACGATGAGGAGCAGCTAAGGCTAGAAGTAATGGAAAAATTATTGCTGCATTTTACCGGAGAGCACGATGAACGCCGCTTATTCAATTGCGCATTACCAATTCATCGGCATGTTTTTCTGTTCCTCGGCATCAGGCCGCGCCTCTCCCAACATACGGAAGCGGGCTATACACGTGTTTTCATGGTATAAAGCAAGCCGCTACTGCTCTTGTATCACTCATCCATGAATCGCGGCTTTTACAACATCATCGCGGCGCAGTTTTTTTCCTCGCTGGCCGACAATGCCCTGCTGATTGTTTCTATTGCCCTCTTGGCAACAATGGAATCGCCAGCATGGATGACGCCGATGCTCAAGCTTTTCTTCGTTCTCTCTTACGTCGTACTTGCTCCTTTCGTTGGCGCCTTTGCCGATGCCTTCCCCAAAGGGCGAGTCATGTTCATCACCAACCTCGTCAAAATCTTAGGTTGTCTGATGATGTTTTTACAGGTTCATCCTTTGATCGCTTATGCCGTTGTAGGCTTTGGTGCGGCAGCTTATTCCCCCGCTAAGTACGGCATACTGACTGAACTGCTGCCTCCAGAAAAACTCGTTGAAGCAAACGGTTGGATAGAAGGCCTAACTGTTCTATCAATTATTTTTGGAACGGTGCTAGGTGGTGCATTAGTAAGCAATAAATTAGTTAACTATCTTCCTGATTTTTTACCACCGCTAGAACAAATTACTCCACTAATTTCTACTGAAATTGCTCTTAGTGTAGTCATGACCGCTTACATCATTGCCGCATTATTTAACTTACGCATACCTTCCACTAATGCGCATTATCAGTTACAAGAACATAATCCAATCAAACTTGTTATTGAATTTTCCCATTGCGTCGTAACTTTATGGCGTGACAGATTGGGGCAAATTTCTCTTGCTGTGACTTCTTTGTTTTGGGGCGCAGGTGCGACTTTGCAATTTATCGTCTTGAAGTGGGCAGAAAAAGCGCTAGGCATGCCCTTAGATAAAGCTGCAATTCTGCAAGGCGTAGTTGCTATCGGTGTGGCATTAGGCGCTATGGCAGCTGCACGAAGGGTACCTCTAAAAGAATCACTCGGTGTTATGCCACTAGGTTTTGCTATGGGCTTAGTCGTCATACTCATGACCCTCGCTCATTCAGTCACTGTCGCCTATCCCTTACTTGTCTTAATTGGCGCGATGTCTGGCTATTTTGTCGTACCTATGAATGCATTGTTACAGCATCGTGGTCATGTGTTAATGAGTGCAGGCCATTCTATTGCTGTACAAAACTTCAGTGAGAATTTATCTATACTTTTAATGTTGGCTTTATATGCTCTGATGATTAAATTTGATTTTAATCTTTACTTAGTGATTGTATTGTTTGGTCTTTGTGTATCCAGCATCATGTGGTTGATCATGAAAAAGCATGCTGCTAATCAGCGCGAATATGATTCACTTCATCTGATTGGCCATCAAAAACATGTTGGTACTGATTAAAATTTTAATTCCATTTGCTAACTCTTTCCTGTAAATTTAACAACGCTTTTTGTTGCCAATCGCTAGGCACCACAAATCCTCTATCCACCTCAAACAATTCACCTTCTTGCTCGCGCATTGTTGCGACCATCACCGGCATACTATCCACTTCAAAATGCTGATGCAGATGCTGTTTTAATGCAGCCTTATTTAAACCCGCATCACAAGATACACGTGCCGGTGCTAACCACGACAATCGCGTTAAAACAAAATTACTATCGCTGATATGTGTATCGACTTCATCAATACTGCACCACCAACCTTTGCAGTGTTC
>JAXISQ010000189.1:0-4041 GCA_034680505.1 Noviherbaspirillum sp. | reverse complement strand
CCCGCATTCCCAATGATGGGTTCAAGCAGTATGCAAGCTAGATCCTGATGATGGTCTTCAAATAAACGCTCAAGCATATTGAAATCATTGAGCACAATGAAATCTACCAGACTGCGTGCTCGCGGTGGAATACCACCACCAAATGGAATCACACCAGGTTGTTGCGTGCCATGTGGATCCCAATTTTCTATATCGGACTTCCACATCATTTCATCATACAAACCGTGAAAGCCACCTTCTACTATCACTACTCGTTCACGTTTGGTAAATCCGCGTGCAGTTCGTACTGCACCCATCACCGCTTCTGTACCTGAATTTGCAAAACGCATTTTTTCTACATTAGGGCACAAGGCTTTGACTTGTTTCACCACTTCTGCATCGAGCTCCGTTGCAAAACCAGAGAGCGTGCCACGCTCGGTAATTTGTCTTACTACTGCTTGATCGACACGCTCATCTCTATAACCGAGAATGATAGGACCATAACCTAAACGAAAATCGACATAAGTCTTACCATCACAATCCGTGAGTCGACAGCCCTTAGCGTTCTCAATAAAGACAGTTCTATCATCACCCCAATAGCGATAGTTTTCAGCGACACCCTGCGGCATGTGTCGCTTCGCTTCTGCTAAAAGTTGAGGTTGACGTTTATTTGTCATGAGAAGTTTCGACAGTGCCACGATGCGGTTCTGTTGTGCCATGCGGTGGTCTTAAAAATAAACCGGTACGTTCTTCAAGCAAACGAGCGACATGTAATTCAGCAGCGTCATCACCATAAGTTTGACGCGCTTGTTCAAATACTGTTTGTACAAAGCTACCCATCGTTAATTCATAGCCCTGACTTTTTGCGATGTCATTAATTAAGCCCAAATCTTTACAGCACAAGGCGAGAGAAAAACTAGGATCATAGTGGCCTGCAAAAATTGAAGGCACATCATGTTCTGCAACCCAGCTGTTACCCGCACTTGATTTAATCGCTTCCCATACTGTGTGCAGTGGTATGCCTGCTTTTGCACCCAACATTAAACCTTCACCTATGGTTGCTGCACTCACAAACCATAATAGATTGGTTAATAATTTAATGGTTGCGCCATTTCCATGCACGCCCACATGGAATATTTTTTCGCCAATGACATTAAATATTGGCTTATGCTTTTCAAAACACGTAGCATCACCACCTACAAAAATCGAAAGTCTACCTAAGACAGCAAAATCAATCGCATTCGTGACCGGTGCTTCAAGAAATTCACAGCCCCGTGCTGTTGCCACATCCGCTAACTCTTTTACTAAATCAACTGCACTCGTTGAAGTATCAATCACTACCGTGCCAGGACGAATCGCATGCAGGATGCCGCCTTCACCCAACATAACTGTTCTTACTTGCGGTGGCCCTGGTAGCGATGCCATCACCACATCAGCATCTTTCGCACCTTCAGCTAGTGTATCAACCCAATGCGCACCCAACTTAATTAGTGGCTCCGCTTTTTCACGCACCACATCATGCACAGTCAGGCGATAACCTGCTTTAACTAAATTCGCCGCCATGGGCGCGCCCATATTACCGACGCCAACAAAAAATATACTAGGTAAAGCTGATTGAGTCATGCTGAAAGCGACGCTTTAAAAAAAGTTATATCAAAAAATGTAAATGCTCGTGCTTGAATTAGGCTTTATTAAATTCTAAAAATTTACGACTACCATTCATACGATGGGTATCTGCTTGATAGGTAAATCCAACTGAACCTAATAAATCTAAAGCTTCAGCGAATGTATAGGTTCTGTAATGTATGGTTTGCGACATCAGCACTTCATCACCATCGGCCAAATAATAATCTTTAATGAATCCATGATCTGCTGGTGTGATTTTTTGTGAATAAATCATACCATTTGAAATCGGGCTAGCGTAATCATGATGCGGACCTTGTATACCCAACATTAATTTTCCACCTGAATTCACGTGCCGCGCCAAATGCTGTATGCCACTCACATTCGCTGCATGATCAGATATATGACTCACCATGAATGGTTCATTATCTCCATCAATCACAAAGTACCAGACACCACCATAAGAAAACGCCAGATCAAATTGCTTATGCATATCGAATTGCGTCACATTTTGCTGAGACAAAGAAATGTTTGGAAATTTTTCTAAACGATCCGCTGCAATTGACAACATAGATGGCGTCAAATCCACACCTGTGATTTGTACATTAGGACTGCGCTGTACTAATTCTTCCAAGATCAATCCCGTTCCGCATCCAATTTCTAGCACACTGCCAAAATGATTATCGTCAACAATATGATCTACGATTTTTTCATAGTCGTAATAACCTGAAGTCATAATCAGGTCATAGTAGCCCGACATATTTGTGTAATCGCCCATGTTTTCTCCGGCTTACAATAAAAAATTAAAATTTATTCAAAACAATGCAGCATTTTTAAAAACTTATTTTTAAATCACTGCACACTTTACAAACACCAATCATCACAAAAGCAAAAAAATACCAGCATCGGGACCGAGCTGGTTTTGCCTTTTAAAATTCACATTTAATTTGGTGGGATGCTGCGCATTGTATTGCGCACAGCAGATTATTTGCGGGCATTACGTCTACATAAGTAAGCTGATGACGCACAACTTCCTTATTGATTAAGCGGAATACCGTCTTACCCTTACTACTCATCATCCCCTAGCCTGACTTCTTCAAAATATTATGTAATCACTACTTATTAAATCAATAACAAGGAATGATGTGTGGTTTTATTTGAAGTGCAGAGTTTCAGCGTAAATGGGACTACGGTCAATAAGAAACCGTA
This sequence comes from Noviherbaspirillum sp., assembly GCA_034680505.1. Taxonomy (GTDB): domain Bacteria; phylum Pseudomonadota; class Gammaproteobacteria; order Burkholderiales; family Burkholderiaceae_D; genus Pernthalerella. The sequence goes on along the minus strand of JAXISQ010000189.1, from coordinate 1,230 downwards.
TTATTTTAAGAATCCGAGAGAAATAAAAGATAGCAAATTTTTAATATTCATCATTGAAAAGATTACCTGCTTAATCATTAAGCATATCTACCCCATGATTCATAAAGTATTCAGATTCTTGGTGGCGTTATGTAAGAAATTACTATCAAACTTGCAAAAAACTGTTAGAACTTACGCGCTAAGATACGCCTCTGCTTAGCTTGCTTAACCATCCATTGCATACATCATGAAATCGCGCACCAAACAGCGTCAAACGCTTAACCAGAACCCAGTAAAACAGTATGCCAAACCAGACTCTGTAAGCCTAGCTATGAGCTTCATTCTGAGCGTATTTCTGTGCTTCTGTGTACTTAGTAGCCCCAGTGCGAATGCAGAGCATCGTAGTGAAAAAGAACTGGCAGAAAAATATAGTCCTTCCGCTTGGGCTGCACGACGCATTTATCAAGATATTGCCGTTAGCACCGTTGGCAGTGGTGAAAAACGCGCTTATATTTTTCAGCCTGCAGCAGAAAATTTAAGCAAGTTACCAGTAGTGTTATTCCTGCATGGATGGCGTGGCACCAATCCAAAAAATTTTGGCGCATTAATTGATCTCATGGTGCGCAGCGGAGCAGTGGTGATTTATCCTGTGTATCAAGAAGAAGGTGAAAAAACTTCGCCTCAACTTATTGCAGACAATGCTACAGAATCCATTAAAGCTGCACTGGCATTGATAGAAAAAAATCAACCGCAACTGATTGATAAATCAAAGACGCTGTATTGGGGATTTTCTATGGGCGCTTCACTCTCCATGCGATTTGCCTTGCAAAGTCAAACACTAGGACTACCTGCACCACAAGCCATGGTGTTAGTGGCTCCAGGAGAACCTCATCATGTTGTGCGCGGCGCAGCATCTTCACCCATTGCTGGTGAAATAGAATCACGACCCAAAGACATTCCCACATTTATTATTACTGGCAATGCAGATAATAGTATAGGTGTACCAACAGCGCGAGCATGGTCACAGCGCTTATGTCATTTACCTAACACTCACCGCAAACTTTTATTACTTCCCTCTGATGGAGAAAATGGACGTCGCATCAGTGCAGGCCATGGATCACCAGGTGCTCCGGATAGTCGGTTTGATTTTCCAGATTCGACACAAGCTGTTACCACACGTATTGCAGCTATCAATGGATTTGAAGAGTCGCCTTCTTTAAATCAATTAGATTTTTATGGCTATTGGCGCGT
>JAXISQ010000188.1:0-4048 GCA_034680505.1 Noviherbaspirillum sp. | reverse complement strand
GTGGCCTCGGTCACTTTCACGATATCGGCTTGTAAGCGATTGCGTTCAGCATACACTTCAACATTCACCGTAATAGAAGTTCTGCCAGTTTTAACGATTTTTGCGTAAAACGATAATAAATCTCCTACAAAAACGGGCTGTTTGAAAACGAAAGAATTCACAGCTACCGTTCCTACTCTTCCATTGGCTCGTCGCACTGCAGGTAAAGCGCCTGCAATATCAACCTGAGCCATGATCCAGCCACCAAAGACATCACCATGAATGTTGGCGTCAGAGGGCATGGGCATCACGCGCAAAGTCGGCATGCCCTCAGGCAGACTATTCAAATTAATTTCACTCATATCGACTCCTATTTTCATTACACTTCTCTAGGCTAACCTGATGAGCTATAACCGTTACAATCTCTGTTTATAGCGTACTTATCGATTAATTCGATAAGCATAAACCATCTGATTCACTTTTCGTTTCGAATTATTTTAGTCTCATGCGACATAACGGTAGTAGTCATCATCTCCCACCCGCCAACCAGGGTACGCGCAATGATTGGGGCACCCTGAAAACATTGGTGCCTTATCTATGGGCATATAAATGGCGCGTCTTAGTCGCCTTGGCTTGCCTAATAGGCGCTAAGCTTGCCAATGTGGGTGTGCCGTTGGTGCTAAAAGAATTAGTCGATAGTCTTAGCATCACGCCTAACCATCCTGCTAGCGTGCTTATTTTGCCTATGGGCTTATTAGTGGCTTATGGCTTATTACGTCTATCAACCACAATATTCACCGAGCTGAGAGAATTTTTCTTTGCAAAAGTCACGCAGCGTGCGGTGCGGACTATTGCACTCAAAGTATTTCGTCATCTGCATGCGCTCTCTTTGCGCTTTCATTTAAATCGGCAAACAGGTGGCGTCACTAGGGATATAGAACGTGGCACACGCGGTATTTCTTCTTTGGTCTCTTACACGTTATTTAGCATCTTGCCTACCTTAGTGGAGATAGGGTTAGTGTTGACTTATCTTGCACTTAAATATGACATCTGGTTCTTTGGCATCACCGTCATAGCATTAGTGGTTTACATCGTTTTTACAGTCGTTATAACAGAATGGCGTACGCACTTTAGGCGCACCATGAATGAATTAGACTCTAAAGCGAGTACCAAAGCGATAGATTCCTTACTAAATTATGAAACAGTCAAATACTTTGGTAATGAAGAATATGAAGCACAACGCTACGATGAAGGCTTGCGTCGTTATGAAACAGCAGCAGTGCGTTCACAAACTTCCCTCACGCTTTTAAATACTGGCCAGTCTCTGATTATTGCAACAGCAGTCACCTTGATACTTTGGCGTGCAACAGTAGGTGTCATAGCAGGGCAATTAACACTGGGTGATTTAGTGTTAGTGAATGCATTTATGATTCAACTGTACATACCGTTGAATTTTCTTGGTGTGTTGTATCGCGAGATTAAACAAAGCCTCGCCGATATGGAAAAAATGTTTACCTTGTTAGATCAACATCGTGAAGTGGCTGACTCAACTAGCGCTAAAGCCTTAGTCACGAAAGATGCGCAGGTCAGTTTTTCTCATGTCGATTTTAGTTATGAAAAAAATCGACAAATTTTATTTGATGTAGATTTTACGATTGCAGCGGGCACTACTACTGCTGTGGTTGGTCACAGCGGTTCTGGAAAATCTACTTTGGCTAGGCTTTTATTTCGATTCTATGATGTGAATGCAGGCGCTATAGAAATTGATGGACAAGATATTCGCCAGATAACGCAAACTTCACTGCGTAGTGCCATAGGCATTGTTCCACAAGATACGGTGCTTTTTAATGACAGCATTGCATACAACATACGTTATGGTCGACCTGATGCAAGCCAAGAAGATATTATCACTGCTGCAAAAGCAGCTTATATTCATGAATTTATTTTAAGTCTGCCTGAAGGCTATGAAACTGCAGTAGGTGAGCGCGGTTTGAAATTATCAGGTGGCGAAAAACAGCGCGTAGCCATTGCACGAACCTTATTAAAAAATCCTGCTATCCTGATTTTTGATGAGGCCACTTCAGCGTTAGACTCGCGTGCGGAACAAGCAATACAGTCACAACTAAAAGAGATTGCGCGTGATCGCACCACCTTAGTCATTGCTCATCGTTTATCTACTATCGCCGATGCGCATCAAATTTTAGTGATGGATCATGGTCGTATAGTCGAGCGTGGCACGCATAGTGAGTTACTAGCTTTACAAGGCGCGTATGCGCAAATGTGGGAAAGACAACAAGCGCGTCAGGCCGAAGTCATTTCGGAAGTCACATCAGAAGAACTAGAAGCAAAACAATTACTCGCTTAAGTTATTTTTTAAAAATTATTTTTATAAAATTTTTCTATGAATCCACGTCAAATTTTAACCGATAGCTTTCATGCAGCAGTGGCTGCAGCAGACCCCTTAAAAATTGTCGCTGCACATCTTCCGTCTCCACCTAAAGGACGCACCTTAGTTGTGGGTGCCGGTAAGGCAGCTGCTAGCATGGCACGTGCTGTAGAACTAGCTTGGCCAACATCGCATGCAATAGAGGGTTTGGTTGTAACGCGCTATGCGCATGGTATGGATACGGAACATATACGCGTGGTGGAAGCAGGACATCCGGTGCCAGATGTGGCGGGAGAGGCTGCTGCTGCAGAAATTTTATCTTTAGTATCTAATCTAACAGAAGATGATCATTTGATCGCATTGATTTCTGGAGGTGGATCCAGTTTATTGTCATTGCCTGTAGACGGCATATCTATGCCAGATTTGAAATCGGTGACAAGTAGTTTACTGAAATCAGGTGCGCCCATCACAGAAATGAACATCGTCAGAAAACATCTCTCACGTATACAAGGTGGACGTTTAGCTGCTGCATCTAAAGCACCTATTACTACATTAATTATTAGTGATGTCACAGGCGATGAGCCGAATGCGATTGCATCGGGCCCGACTTGTGCGGATCCTAGTACCTATCAAGAAGCCTTAGCCATACTTAAACGATTTAATGTCGTAGCACCAGATAGTGTGATGGCCCATTTGCAAGCAGGTGCAGAAGGAAAAATTTCAGAAACTCCAAAACCTAATGATCCTATCTTTGCTAAAACTAAAGAAGTCGTTATAGCGACTGCACATCAAAGTCTACAAGCAGCAGTAAGCTTTTTTAATGCACATAAGATCACACCCGTAGTGCTAGGCGATACCGTAACAGGAGAAGCCTCAGAAGTAGCAAAAGTGTATGCCGCATTAGTGAAAGAAATACGTCATCATCACCAGCCCTTCCGAGCACCTGTCGCATTAATCTCTGGCGGTGAATGTACTGTCACTGTGAGAGGAAATGGTCGCGGTGGTCGTTGTGTGGAATTTTTAACTTCATTAGCGATAGAACTCAATGGTATGCCAAATGTATATGCACTAGCTGCAGACACGGATGGCATTGATGGCACCGAAGATAATGCAGGTGCTTTACTCTTTCCCGATACAGCGACGCGAGCGCAAGCATTAAATTTATCAGCCGTTTCCCTGTTAGCGAATAATGATGGCTATAGTTATTTTTCTGCATTAGGTGATCTGCTCGTCACAGGGCCAACCCGCACGAATGTGAATGACTATCGAGTTATCCTAGTGCTGTAAAATTCAAACACTCATCCAACACGCCAATTTCCTATGACTGCCAAGCAAAGCGCAAACACTCTCACCATCACACGTCCCGACGACTGGCATTTGCATTTGCGTGATGGCAGTGTGTTAGCCGATGTGTTGCCTCACACTGCGGCGCAGTTTGCACGCGCTATTGTGATGCCTAACTTAAAGCCACCAGTCACAACCACTGCAATGGCCAGTGCTTATCGCGATAGAATTTTAGCGGCACTGCCAGATGGCATGACATTTGAGCCTTTAATGGTGCTTTATCTCACCGACAATACACAACCAGATGAAATACGCAAAGCCGTAGAGAGCGGGTTTGTGCATGGTGTAAAACTATATCCAGCAGGTGCAACAACGAATTCCGATGCAGGTGTGACGGAT
>JAXISQ010000187.1:0-4069 GCA_034680505.1 Noviherbaspirillum sp. | reverse complement strand
GTGAATTCAATCGAAAAATGTAAGCCTTTGTAGGACAGAAAAAATACTGCAGCAACAAAGGTCAGCGCTGAGATGGCATTAAATACCAAAGCATGACGCATGAAAGGTATATCTTGTTTAATACGGAAAAATTCCATGATGACTCTCTCTGTTTAAGTCAGTGCCACGTTAGGCTTCTGGCTTCCAAACTTGTCCAATCGAAATGCTGCTGAGTTTTTTGCGACGGCCATACCAAATATTAGCCAACGCACGTGACACCACCACTGCAGAAAACATGGAAGTGAGAATACCCAAACAATGCACCACGGCGAAACCGCGTATAGGTCCTGAACCAAAAATCAATAGCGCCACACCGGCGATTAAAGTCGTGACATTCGAATCTAGAATCGTTGCCCATGCACGTTCAAAGCCGGCTGCTATCGCTGCTTGCGGTGTATTCCCTGCACGCAGTTCTTCGCGTATACGTTCATTAATTAAAACGTTGGCATCAATCGCCATACCTAAGGTCAGCGCAATCGCTGCAATACCGGGCAAGGTGAGTGTGGCCTGCATAAAAGATAGTAATGCGATCAACAGCATCACATTCACACCTAATGCAAACACACTAAAGAAGCCAAACAATAAATAATAAAGAATCATGAAAGCGGCAATCGCTGCAAAACCATAAAGAGTGGAGTTAAATCCTTTGCTGATATTTTCTGCACCAAGTTGCGGCCCTATAGTGCGCTCTTCTATGATTTCCATAGGCGCTGCCAATGAACCTGCACGTAACAGCAAAGCTAAGTCCGTTGCAGCAGCAGGTGTATCCATACCAGTGATTTGAAAACGTGAACCGAGTTCATCACGAATCGTCGCCACAGTTAATACTTCACCTTTGCCTTTTTCAAACAAGACAATCGCCATTAACTTACCAATTTTGCTGCGCGTCGCTTCACGCATCTTACGACCACCATCACCATTTAAATCAATGCTGACTGCAGCTTGTTGGTTTTGATCGAAGCTAGCACCTGCATTAGAAATGTAATCACCTGTGATAACAGGATCTTTCATCAAGATGACAGGCGCACTCTTGCCTACTTTGAATAATTCAGAACCCAGAGGAATCGCTGCTGTTTCTTCCGTACCGCGACGTATGGTTTCATCCACCATACGTACTTCCAGTGTCGCAGTACGTCCTATGATGTCTTTAGCACGCGATACATCTTGCACACCAGGTAATTGCACTACGATGCGATCAGCACCTTGACGTTGAATAATCGGCTCTGCAACACCAAGTTCATTCACACGTTTTGAGAGCGTGGAAATATTTTGTTGAACCGCTTCTTCTATCGTACGCTTTAAAGCTTGTGGACTCATCACGCCACGCAGCTTCACACCTTCTGCGTCCGTCATCTCTGTTAGCGTAAGTTCACTTAACTGTGACTGCAAAACTTCTTTTGCTGCATTCAAGGTTTCTTGATCGCGAAAACGAATGTCTAAAGCATCGCCATCACGTGCAATACCTGCAAAACGAATTTTCTTTTCAACTAAAGCAGAACGCACACTGATTTGCAAACCTTGTACACGTTTAGTTAACACTGCCTTGGTATCGACTTGCATTAAAAAATGCACACCACCACGCAAATCCAAACCTAAATACATAGGCATGGCATGCAGACTTTGTAGCCATGCAGGTGTATTTGGCAACAAGTTAAAAGCAACTAGATAAGTAGGATCAGCAGGATCGCGATTTAACGCTTGCTCTAATACGCTCTTGGCTTTGAATTGCAAATCGGTGTTAGCGAAACGTGCGCGCACATTGCCGTTGTCACCAGTACTTTCGAATACCAAAGTCTCTGCAGGAATGCCTGCTTTTGTCAGCGCAGCCTCTGCAAGTCCAACAATACTGGGTTCTAGCTTGACGGTGGCCTTAGCACTACTAATTTGTACCGCAGGAGATTCACCAAAAAAATTTGGTACGGTATAGAGGGCGCCTAACAACAAAGCTGTCGCTATGAGTAGGTATTTCCAGAGGGGATAACGATTCATGATGTCCTGCTTGAAAAGAAAAATGTCCGGCAAAAATTGCCGGACATGTTGCTCATATCATTATTAAATAGATTTAATCGTGCCTTTAGGCAGCAGCATTGTGACGGATGCTTTTTGCATCACCATTTCAGTGCCATCTGCCACTTCAACGATGACATAAGCATCAGTGACTTTACTCACTTTGCCCAAAATACCACCGGCTGTGATGACTTCATCACCCCTAGCGAGGGCATCAATCATGGCTTTTTGCTCTTTTTGACGCTTCATCTGTGGACGTATCATCAAAAAATACAGCACAACAAACATTAAGATAATCGGCAAAAAGCTCATCAGGCCGCCGCCGGGGCCGCCAGCTGCGCTCTGTGCGTAGGCATTAGATATAAACATGGACTACTCCGCTCTAGGGTTTTCAAAGACCCGGCATTTTAGCACCGACAGCGCCCGGGCTTTAGCCTTAACGCAGCGAAGAATGCGCCCTTTTAGTCAACTTACACACCCTGACTTCGCTCCAGCCTGAAACGCTGCTGAAAATCAGCAAAACTGCCAGCTTCTATCGCTGCGCGCATCTCACGCATGAGCTCTAGGTAGTAATGCAAGTTATGGATGGTATTCAATCTCGCGCCCAATATTTCTCCGGCACGATGCAAATGATGCAAGTAGGCTCGCGAGAAATTCTGACAAGCGTAACAAGTACAGGTCGCATCTAGTGGCATGTCTTCATCTTTATGACGCGCATTCTTGATTTTAAGATCGCCAAAGCGGGTAAATAACCAACCATTGCGTGCATTTCGTGTCGGCATAACGCAATCAAACATATCAATGCCATTCGCCACACCTTGCACCAAATCTTCTGGTGTGCCCACGCCCATTAAATAATGCGGTTTATTGGCCGGCAATTTAGGACCGGTGTGCGCCAAAATACGCTGCATATCTTCTTTAGGCTCACCAACAGATAAACCACCAATCGCAACACCTTCAAAATTTAATTCTTCCAACCCAGCTAATGATTCATCACGCAATGCTTCAAACATGCCACCCTGCACAATCGCAAATAAAGCATTCGGATTTTCTTCACGATGAAATTCATCTTGAGAGCGCTTAGCCCATCTGAGCGACATGCGCATAGATAAACCTGCTTCTTCACGCGTGGCTGGACGACCATCGATTTCATAGGGTGTGCATTCATCAAACTGCATCACAATGTCAGAGTTCAACACGCGTTGAATTTGCATCGATATTTCTGGCGAGAGAAATAAACGATCACCATTAATTGGCGATGAAAATTTCACACCTTCTTCTGTGATTTTTCGCATTTCCCCCAAGGAGAAAACCTGAAAGCCACCAGAATCAGTGAGTATGGGTTGATCCCAACCCATAAATTTATGTAGTCCACCAAATTTTTTAATGACCTCTAAACCTGGACGCAACCATAGATGAAACGTATTGCCTAAAATAATTTGCGCTTGAATTTCTTTTAACTCAAGTGGTGACATGGCTTTGACTGAACCATAGGTACCAACCGGCATGAAGATAGGTGTTTCAACCACACCGTGATTCAACTCAAGCCGACCACGACGTGCATTTCCATCTTTTTTTAACAACGTAAATTTCATAATAAATCTTCTCTATCTAACAGCATCGCATCGCCATAGCTAAAAAATCGGTATTGCGCAGCAATGGCATGCGCATAAGCATGGCGTATACGTTCATAACCTGCAAACGCAGATACCAACATTAAGAGTGTAGATTTTGGTAAATGAAAATTCGTAATCAATCTATCCACTGTTTTGAATGTGTAGCCAGGTGTAATAAATAAATTTGTATCAGCTGATCCTGCTTGCAGCGTTCCAGACTGCGAAGCGGATTCCAATGCGCGCAAACTCGTGGTGCCCACTGCAATCACACGACCACCTGCTGCTTGAGTAGCGCGCACTACTTGTACTGTTTCATCTGAAATGGAATACCACTCACTATGCATGTTGTGTTCAGCTAAATTTTCAGTACGTACAGGTTGAAACGTACCTGCTCCCACATGCAAAGT
>JAXISQ010000186.1:0-4078 GCA_034680505.1 Noviherbaspirillum sp. | reverse complement strand
AGCCGATAAGCAATGTAGTGCGCATCTCTCAGAGGCAGAAATTGAAAAATGTTTTGATTCGCTTGCATATATTGGAGAATCGAGTGCATTTGTAGAGAAGGTGTTAGCGACACACGAGCATCGCAAGTCCGTTAATCATTCTCATGGGGAGTAAATATGCCTTACTTTGATACAGGCACAGGCAGATTGCATTATGAATTGGAAGGTGATGCCGCATTGCCTGTACTAGTACTCTCCAATTCTTTAGGTACGACACTCGATATGTGGTTGCCACAATTCGAGACATTCAAAGAACACTTCCGTATTTTGCGCTATGACACACGCGGTCATGGTCAGTCAGAAGTCATGCCAGGTTCTTATACGATAGCGCAGTTGGGTGGTGATGTTGTGGCCTTAATGGAGTATCTTAAAATTCCACGCGCGCATTTTTGTGGATTATCTATGGGTGGCATGACAGGTATCTGGTTGGGTGTGCATGCACCAGAGCGGATTGATCATTTGGTTTTATGTAATACCAGTGCCGCGATTGGTGTGCCTGAAATGTGGAATACACGCATTAAGAAAGTACAACAAGAAGGCGTGGCTTCTATTATTGATGATGTATTAGGTCGGTGGTTTACGGCAGATTTTTTAGCGCATGCACCAGCTCAAGTCGATCGTGTAAGAAGCATGCTTAGTAATACTTCAGATCAAGGATATGTCGCCAATTGTGCTGCAGTGCGTGATATGGATCAGCGAGCTGTGATGTCACGCATTGTTGCGCCTACTTTAGTTATAGCAGGTAAACATGATAAATCTACTCCTCCTGAACACGGTGAATTGATAGCAAAAGCAATTCAAGGTGCGCGTTATGTAGAGTTAAATGCAGCGCATTTATCTAACTGGGAAGTTGCACAAGCTTTTACCCAAAATGTAGTTGATTTTTTGCTAAATAAAAACGCATAAAAATTCTTAGTAAATTTTAAGTGACCTCTCAACATGAACGATAAAGAACGTTTTGAAAAAGGCATGGAAGTACGCCGTGAAGTATTAGGTAATGCCTATGTAGACCGTGCACAGGCAAATAAAAATGCTTGGAATACGGAATTTCAAGATTTAATTACCCGTTATGCATGGGGTGAAATTTGGACACGCCCTGGATTGCCGCGCCACACACGCAGCTTAATGACCATTTGTATGATGGTGGCACTCAATCGCGAAGAAGAATTAAAGCTGCATTTGCAAGCAGCTGCAAATAATGGTGTATCGCGTGATGAAATAAAAGAAGCGCTATTACAAACTGCTATCTATTGTGGTGTGCCTGCAGCCAATTCTGCTTTCGCACTCGCGCAAAAAGTATTTGCAGAAATGGATGCAGCAAGCAGCTCTTAATTGTTTTTTTTTGCGCAGCAAAGCTTGATCCGCGTTTGCCGTAAAGATTATTCGAATTTTCTGCGTTTTACCTGCTGAGATATGGTCATTTCTCACATTTTCTCTCGCATCCGTCAGTCCATCATAATATTTTGATAATTTCTATATTTTCCTGAATATAGAAATGAAGCTCGACAAAAATATGCACAAGTGAAAGGCCTGCGGTGGGTGCTGGCTCGCCGAATGCTAATGTGCAATATCTATATAATGAAGGGCTGTCTTACCATTACTGGTTAATTCGCTTTTCAATCCAAATCAGCCTATTTGCTTAACCTTCTATTCGCTAGCTTGCATGGGTTTATTAGTCTGTTATCAGGCTAGTAGTCTATCGGCTTAAATAGGTGAGGTCGTAGCAGGTTGTCTGAATTCAGTTTTTCGGGAAATCTGATGTCGGTCTTTTTAGCTGTTGCACTCTTATTAGCGCTGCTTGCGTTTTTGTGGCTTGCCAGATTTTGGGCTAAGACACCACAAGCAGGAATAACTCAAACAGAGAATGATGATCCTGAATGGCAAGTCATGCTCGCACGACGACGCGAAATTGAAGAAGATCCTTTGCTTAGTGCGGAAACACGTGAAACTTTGCGCAATGAATGGCTAGTGACGGCTGATGCCGCGCTTGCGCGCATACAAAAAGATAATACGACTATTCCAAGCCGAAACTCGCTATGGATTTTAACTGCGATCGTTGTATTGATTGCGACCGCACTCTACGCCACATTCGGACGACTAGAGTCCGAAGCGATGCATTTTTCTTCCTCATCAGAAGCGATGAATGCAGAACGTGAAGACATGAAACAAATGCAAGCCAGTCTGCAAGAGAGCATAGATAAGTTAGAAGAAAAACTGAAAAAAAATCCGAATGATATTGAAGGAATGGCGTTGTTAGCGCGTTCTTATTTTGTTTTAGAAAATTATCCTGCTGCGGCACAGGTATTAGAACGTTTAGTGAAGCTACGTCCTAGAGATGCCGATGCCATGGCTGATTTAGCAGATGCTCTTGCAGCGTCTAGCCCTGAGCGCACTTTATCTGGTCGCCCAATCAGTTTGGTAAAAGCAGCATTAGCTGTAAATCCTCGCCATCCTAAATCACTGGCACTAGCAGCAACCTACGCTATGCAAAACAATCAGACTGCAGAAGCGATAGCGTACTGGAAGCGATTGCGTGCATTAATGCCGCCTGATAGTGATCAACAACATAGAGTGGATGCGATTTTAGCTAGCATGGGTGTATCACCCGAAGCTGCATCAACTCAGTCTGGAAAAAAAGATACAGCTGCAAATGCAAGTAAAACAATTACTGGAACAATTACCTTAGCTCCTGCCATTATTGCGATGGCGCGTGAAGGTAAATTACCTGCAGATGCCGTGTTATTTATTTTGGCGCGTGCAGCAGGTAGCACGGGTGGTCCTCCTTTAGCAGCGCAGCGTGTCCCTTTAGCACAAGTTATTGCACAAACTAACTATGCATTTAAACTCGACGATAGTCTTTCTATGAATCCCGCGAATAAACTCTCCGATGCCAAGTTAGTCGATGTAGAAGCGCGTATTGCCATAGGCGGCAGTGTGCAAAAACAAGCAGGTGATATTCGTGTCATTGTGAAAGATGTTAAACCTGGACAGCGTGCACTGAATCTAAAACTGGAGCCACAATCATGATCGCTGAATTAGGACAATGGAGTCTTGCATTGGCATTCGCTATTGCATTAGTAGGATCCCTTGTGGGTTTTTGGCACTTGAGTCGTCATAGCTTATCAACGGCTTATTTGTCACATGCCTTAACAGGCACAGCTTTATTAAACTTCTTTCTTGTCGCCTTATCATTTGGTGCTTTGATATGGAGTTTTATTACTAGTGATTTTTCAGTTCGTAATGTTGCTGAAAACTCCAACAGCTTATTGCCAGTGGCATATCGCTTCGCAGCTTCATGGGGTTCACATGAAGGATCATTACTTTTGTGGGTGTTGATGTTAGCTGGATGGACTGCAGCAGTTGCATGGCGTTCATCTAATCTGGCGCCGAGTTTTCGTGCGCGCGTCATGGCAGTGCTTTTAATATTACAAGTTGCTTTCATAGGATTATTGTTAGCGAGTTCGAATCCTTTCTTGCGTTTGTTACCTGCAGCGATAGAAGGTCGTGATTTAAATCCTTTGCTACAAGATCCAGTGATGGTGATACATCCACCTATGTTGTATATGGGTTATGTAGGTTTTGCAGTGACATTTGCATTCGCCATTGCAGCATTACTTGAAGGACGATTAGATCCTACTTGGGCACGTTGGTCACGGCCTTGGGCGAATGCAGCATGGGCATTTCTAACGGTTGGTATTTTGTTAGGAAGCTGGTGGGCTTATACCGAACTAGGTTGGGGTGGTTGGTGGTTCTGGGATCCAGTTGAGAATGCTTCCATCTTGCCATGGCTTGCAGGTACTGCATTGATTCACTCTTTAGCTGTCACGGATAAGCGAGACGCATTAAAGAGTTGGACAGTCTTGTTATCCTTAATTGCTTTTGCACTTTCCTTATTAGGTACCTTCTTAGTACGTTCCGGTGTTTTAACTTCCGTACATGCTTTTGCTACTGATCCTACGCGCGGTATTTTAATTTTGTCGTTATTAAGCGTAGTGGTTGGTATCGCTTTTGTGTTGTATGCATGGCGCACACGTGAAGT
>JAXISQ010000185.1:0-4119 GCA_034680505.1 Noviherbaspirillum sp. | reverse complement strand
CACTCCAACCACAACAGTCAGTATATTTCTAGACATAACGCCTGCAGGTCGAACGACATTTTCTGCACGATCGCGTTTGCGAGAAACACGAAAATCTAATACAGCCCAGATTAAAAATGTGCCAAACAAAACTAAATCAACCAGATTGCCGTTGGCGAGTAGATGCGCGAATGCCCAAATTTTAACGGACACCACCATAGGATGGCCTATACGTGCTTTGATGCTATTGCCTGGAACATAGGCTGCAGTAATTAAAATAAAAGCAAATAAATTTAACAAGATCGCAAGATGGCGTGCCCAGATTGGAGGCTCCCACAAAGGAATGGGCGTCATGCGTGCTTGTTGATAGCCTATGATGAGCAGGGCAAAGCCAGCGATGGAAAAAAGGGTGATGATCCCTTTCCATTTGTTTACGCCGATTTTTTCTATCATCGTAGTTCTGGTGGCATCAGAAAAAATACGTATTGAGTGCGCACCAAGAAAAAGAATCAGTCCTGCGATTAGAGCAATCATGTTGGTCTCCATAAGCTAGAAATTAGAATGTAAACGGAGTTTACCGGATAAATCTCCTGTCCCTCACATCCACACTAAGCTAGGCTGCGTGTTGGATTATCATGTCACATCAATTACAAGCTGCAAGCTTTAGGGAGAATCCGTATGGAACAGAGCACGCCCCGCACGCGTCAAATTATTGCTGCTGTCATAGGAAATGCTTTGGAATGGTATGACTTTGTTGTGTATGGCTTTATGACCGTCATCATTTCTCGCTTATTTTTCCCCACTGAGAGTGAATACGCTTCCTTGTTATTGGCCATGGCAACTTTTGGCGTAGGGTTTTTTATGCGCCCAGTCGGCGGTGTGTTGATAGGTTTATATGCCGATCGCAAAGGTCGCAAAGCTGCCTTACAACTCATCATAGCTTTGATGACGATTGCGGTTGCTATGATTGCCTTTGCACCACCCTATGCAGTGATAGGCGCAGCAGCGCCCATATTGATCGTCGCTGCCAGATTATTGCAAGGCTTTGCGACCGGAGGCGAATTCGCTAGTGCCACAGCATTTTTAGTAGAGAGTGCACCAGCAGAGCGACGTGGATTTTTTGGTTCTTTACAAATGGTGGGGCAGAGTATTGCTGCTTTAGCGGGTGCAAGTTCTGGCATGTTGATTACGCAATCGCTGACCCCAGAGCAAATAGATCAGTGGGGATGGCGCATACCATTCATGATAGGTTTATTAATAGGCCCTGTAGGTTTATATATCCGCCGTCATTTAGAAGAAACCGAAGTGTTTAAAGAAGCACATGCGAGTGCTGAACAAAAAACGACCTTAGCGACGATATTCCAGATTCATAGGCGTGCTGTATTCGCGTCATTCGGATTAGTTTTATCAAACACCATCATGTATTACGTGGTGTTGATTTATATGCCGACCTATGCAAAAACGCAGCTAGGCATAGCACTTGGTCAAGCGTTTATTGCACAGGTAGCAGGCTTGTTATGTCTGACAGTGTTAACACCTGTGTTTGGTAGTTTGTCGGATCGAATTGGTCGCCGTCCTGTTTTAATAGCAGCCTGTCTTTTATATTTTGTTTTGCCTTATCCACTATTCGCTTGGTTACAAGCCGACCCTGTTTTATTCCGTTTAACGGTGATGCAAATGATCTTGTGTAGTGCAATTGCGGTAGGCTTTGGACCAATCTCCACCGCACTTGCTGAACAATTTCCAGTTCATGTGCGTTCTACAGGTTTAGCACTTGCCTATAACTTTGCCGTCATGCTGTTTGGTGGTTTTGCGCAGTTGATCGTAACGTGGCTAATCAATACAACAGGATCAACCTTAGCGCCTGCTTACTATGTCATGTTTGGTGCTGTGGCTGGTTTATCTGCCGCATTTCTATTGGTCGACAGATATCAACAAAAAATCCTGCATTAATGTGCACTATTCTAAAATAACAAAATTTTCTAATTCATAGAAAGACTCTAGTCATGTCAGAAAATAAGCAGTCAGCACCAAGTGCACAAGATCAATTTGATGATGCAACATCACGTCAGTTAGAAGCAGTGTATCTGACACCTGATGTGGTTGAGCAGCGTGAAAAAATTATGGCATTGCTAGGTGTGCGTGAAGGTGACAAAGCCTTAGACATAGGTTGTGGCCCAGGTTTAACAACACTGGCATTAGCCCAAGCAAGCGGAGCGAGTGGTGAGGTGACAGGTGTAGATATTGCCGAGCCTATGCTGGCTCTGGCGCGTAAACGTTGCGCTCAATACTCGAATGTAAGCTTCACAACTGCGGATGTCACTGCATTGCCTTATGAAGATGGCTCTTTTGATATTGCCTTAGCAACGCAGGTGTATGAATATGTAGAGCAAGTCGATCAGGCTTTAAAAGAATTAGCGCGCGTGGTTAAACCGGGTGGACGTGTTTTGATCGTAGATACCGATTGGGAATCCGCAGTCTGGGCCAGTCATGATGATGACCGTATGCGTAAAGTAATTGATACATGGAATACCCACATACCTCATCCACAATTACCACGTGATTTGAAATTTAGAATGGAACAAGCTGGCTTTAAACAGGTGAGTGTGGACGTGGTACCGCTTGTGAACACTGTCTATGACCCACAGACTTATAGCGTAGGTATGATGACTTTGCTTGGTAATTTTGCGATTGGTCGCAATGGAATTACAGAGCAAGAGATAGCGGATTGGAAAGCTGATGCTCGCTTAATGGGCGAGCAACAGCGCTATTTCTTTAGTTTGAATCGCTATGTATTTATTGCAAACAAAGCAGATTAAAAATGATGAGTGAGAGGCTATTACAAGGAAAATAAATTTTTATTATTTTTTACACTAATAGAGTGTAGATAAGGTTCAATTTCACTTTGTTTGAAATTGAAAACTTCTAAAAATTTATCGAATAATTGCATTTCTTGCTGCAATATCTCACCGTTACCCAAGATTGCATCATACAAGTTAACGAGCAAAGAAAGTTTTTGGTCGTAATCTAATAAGTTCGAGCAATTGACGATAAATTCTTCAGTAGAATGAAATTTAGTATATCGAGTCGACACTTCTAGCAGAACCCTATCATCCTTCACGGCAGCAAGAAGGCGACTAATTTCATGTGGTTCAATTTTCCCATCAGCATTGATGAGATAAATCATTGAGGAAGCAAAAGCAATCTTAGGTGTGAGCGTAGGAATTTCACCAAAATATTGCGTTAGCAATGCGCCACATTGATTGCAGTGTTTAGCCTCTGCGCTGTGTCCTTCTGTCATACAGGTATGACAAGTTCGCGTTGTTGATTCAGTGAGTGTTTTTTTAACCGCATGTTGCGCAATCATTTCTGCAGAAACAATGCCAGTGGGTACAGCGAGAATACCCCAACCAAACATCATCACCAGCGATGCAATGAAGCGTCCAATGTCAGTATGTGGCGTGATGTCACCAAAACCGACCGTCGTAATTGTTGAAATTGCCCAATAGATGGAAGTGGGAACACTAGTAAAACCATTCTTAGGACCTTCTACAACATACAGTAGGGATCCGAGAATGACGACAAGCGTCATGATGATAGCGATAAAGACGCCGATTTTGCGGCGACTATCTGCAATAGCAAGCATCAGCCATTGAAACTCATCCACATAGCTCGACATTTTTAAGATGCGGAAAATACGCAGCAAGCGCAAAATTCTGACATCTACCAGCACATAAGCATCAGGGATAAATAATGCTAAGAAGCTAGGCAAGATCGATATCAAATCAATGATGCCTAAAAAGCTTCTTACATATCGAACTGGATTTGGACTACAGATAATTCTAGCTAAATACTCCAATGTAAAAATGAAAGTAAAAAGCCAGTCGGTAACATTAAAAAAATATTCGTATTCAGTATGAATATGAGAAACGCTGCTGAGCATGATGACCAGCAAGCTAGAGACTATCGTCCAGGCTAAAATCAAATCAAAAAGCTTACCGGCTTTTGTGTCGGCTTCGAAAATGACGGTGTACCACTTAAGACGCCAACCAGAGACAGCTTGATGCGATTTTTTTTGAGACTCAGTAGCAATCATAAAATTTTATTTTTTATTTTTTTTATCTTATTTATTCCGCTGTG
>JAXISQ010000184.1:0-4130 GCA_034680505.1 Noviherbaspirillum sp. | reverse complement strand
TAGTCATCACCAAGAATAATAAAGCACATCCATCAACAAGCATCGTGTCTATAGACTGGAATGTCGCTGGTAGCCGCGGTAATTTTGGGCTTGCTAATCTCACACAGAATCAACTCTCTCTTGGCTCGGCAGCATTTCAATTACTCAATCAACGCAATCCTAAACACAATGCTCTAGAGACTTTGCAAATGGTGTTGTCGCATGAAATGGGTCATTTTTACGGTATGCTGGCTCATTCAAGACGCTGTATTGATGTACTGTCTTACTATCATGATGGCAAAGGCGGGCAATGTTATTCACGATTCCCCGACATCATTAGAAAATTTCCTGAATACCGTTCAACGCTTCCTACAGCGTGTGATATTCAACGCTGCAAAATCTTAAATCGCAAAGACTGATCGTATTTATAGTTTATATTTTCAATAATGATTGAACGGGAATAGCTGCTTGCGTTAATCGCTGATTGCCTTGTAATGCTTCGATTTCCAATAAAACAAGTGCACCGGCTACGATTGCATTTGCTTTTTTTACTAAATTCGCTGCTGCGATTAAAGTGCCGCCTGTAGCGAGTACATCATCAATAATCAAGACTCTAGATTGAGGGCGTATCAAGTTTTGCTGTATCTCTAAACTATCTGATCCATACTCCAAACCATAGCTTTCAGAATAAACTGAACCAGGTAATTTATTTGGCTTGCGCGCCAATATCAATCCGGTTTTTGCGATGGGACTTAAGGCAGCAGCAAAAATAAATCCTCTGGATTCAATACCTAATAGATAATCGTATTCACAAAACAAGCTGAGGTCATACAATGCTTGGTTTGCGTAAGAAAACGCCGCTTGGTCGGCCAGTAAAGGTGAGATATCTTTAAAGCTGATACCAGGCTTAGGAAAATCTGGCACTGTTGATAAATAATTTAATAAATTCATAATAAAAATGACCCATGCTTTCGTTGTAATTGCAGCGCTAGAGAGCGAAATTAAAGCGAACTCTATGCCACCACACATTCCTATCGTGTATTCAGGTATAGGAAAAATCAATGCTGCTATTGCGACCTTTCAAGCTATTCAACGCTACCAACCACAGCTGATTATTAATTTTGGCACAGTAGGTAAAATCAATCCCGCACTATCAGGTTTAGTGATGATTAATAAAGTGTTACAACGCGATATTAGCGCTGAACCACTTGCTCCTCGCGGCATAGTACCTTTATCTTCCAAACCGAATGAGTTTTTAGCGAAGTCAGATGGCTATGTTTGCGGCACTGGCGATAACTTCGTGACTCAACATAATCCCTGGTTGATAGAAAAAGGTGTGGATGTCGTAGATATGGAATTGTTTGCTATAACTGCTATTTCTTATGAACACAACATCAATTGGATTTCTTACAAATACATTTCTGATGCAGCGAATGAAGAATCTGGTCATGAATGGTCAAAAAAAGTAAATCATGGTGAAGATTTATTTTTACAAGAATTAAAAAATCACTACAAATAATTATTTAAGCATTGCTATTCACAAGCGCATGAAGCCAGCTATTAACTCTAGTCTCAATACATTTATTGATAACGATTTTTAAAACCTCACTTACTACTCAGTCTCATCTATGTTGAATGCGCAAGTATTACGTTTTTTTATGAATATTTGGCCACCCTTTATAGGGGCCGGCATCAAAATCATTACATTATCTAAAGACTATAGATACACACTGGTTCGTCTACGCATGGGTATTTTTAACCGCAATATAGCGGGCGTGCATTTTGGCGGTAGCTTATTCGCCATGACCGATCCTTTTTTTATGATTATGGTTCAACAAAATTTAGGTAAAGAATATGTAGTCTGGGATAGAGCCGCAAAAATTGATTTTATTAAACCGGGCAGAGGAAGTGTTACTGCTGAATTTTCGATTAGTTTAGAAGAATTAGAAGAATTGAAATCTGCTGCACAAGATGGTGCAAAAGTCTTACGTGATTTCACAGTTGAAGTAAAAGATCGCAGTGGTGAAGTGGTGGCTGTTATCGTTAAAACGATTTACGTAAGGCAGAAGCGTAAGATATGAAAATCAAGAAATTAAATTATAAAAATACTATTGCAGTGAATTTTCTCTTTATATCTATTGCGATACTTGGTTGCGTAATTAAATCGACATAGTCATTTGTTATATTGTTCTCAAATTTCTTTCATTAATCTTTAGGGGGTGTTGTATGTCTGGCGGCGCGCATATTGATCCATCAAATAAAAAAATTGCTCTTATTATTTCCGTTCTCGCTTTAGTACTAGCCATCTCAGAAACACTGGGGAAAACTGCCTCAAGTACTGCATTACAAAATAATATTGAAGCATCAAATCTCTGGTCTTTTTTTCAAGCTAAATCTATACGCATGACTACCATGAAGGTGGCCGCAGATAGCGTGGAATCATCGGGCAAATTAAATGAGAAGCAAGAAAAGCTCGTACAGAAATGGCGTTCTGATGCAACCCGCTACGATAGCGAACCTGAGACAGGCGAAGGTAGAAAAGAATTAATGGCAAAAGCCAAACTAGCTGAAGAAAAACGTAATTACGCAACTGCAGCAGGACATCAATATGAAATGGCTTCAGCAGCCATACAAATTGCTATCGTATTAGCTTCAACCTCGATTGTGATTGGTGTTCCAGCTTTACTTTGGGGTAGTGCTGGACTAGGACTAATCGGTTTATGCTTTCTTGGCTTAGGTTGGTTTGCGCCTACGCTTATTCACATTTGATTTCCGCTTACGATTGATAGATGTAATCACTACAAAAACGTCATGACGGATATTTATACTTTGCCAGATGATCTACCTGTTCCGGTAGATGATGGAGCCTGTGATCATTTGATTGGATTACCACTACCTAATCTGGCTTTACGTGCAACAGACGGCTCAGATGTGCATTTATCTCAGCATAAGAGTCTTCTGGCAGTGTATTGCTATCCCATGACAGGAAGACCTGGTATTGCACTACCCGACGGTTGGGATGCCATACCAGGTGCTAGAGGATGCACTCCACAAAGCTGCGCCTTTAGAGATCACTACGCCGAGCTTCAACAACTAGGTTGTGAAATAGTTGGAATCAGTACGCAGTCACCGGAATATCAACTTGAAATGGCAACACGACTACATTTGCCTTTCAAGATACTCAGCGATCAAGCACTCACATTTACGACAGCATTGAATCTACCGACTTTTGTGGTGGAAGATATGCATTTGATTAAACGTCTGACTTTAATCGTACATGATGGCGTGATTAAAGCTGTGCACTATCCAATATTTCCCAGCCACAGTGATGCAGCTTGGGTAATAAATTATTTGCAATCTGCACAGAGTTAATCACTACTCTTTATTTTTATTATTTATTGCATACCAAGCGAAAAGAGCCTTTGCCACCTGGATTTTTAGAGATAGGTTGCCATTCTGCTGGCGTGTGCACTGTACCTAATTCAGTTCCTGTGCCCATCAAACCTTTGTAAGCGATGAAGTATTCCAACTTCATCATCTCTTGTTCGCAATCATATTCTTTACGCATCTTCATAGAGAGCATACCGTTCTCTGCGGGTTTCTTATAATTCTCTAGCTCCCAAGATTTGCGAAAACGTCCCGACGTTATTAGTCCATCGGTATTCACATGCACAGTGGTACCGCGAATATTTTCAAAGACCTTAACCCATTCTGCATGTGCAGGTAAAACAAAGCAAAGCAGCGCTAAGAATAAAATTTTATTTTTCATACACACTCTTTATTTAAATTTATTTAGAAAATCGTTGTTAGTTTTGTGGCGCACCGGACAAAATCCATTTCGCAAGCAACATAGCATTTTGTTTTTCTATTCCCTCATTGGCTGGATGCAGTACATCACCCCACTTACCCCGCCCGCCTAATCGTATGACATCGGCTATTTTTGCAGTGACTTTTTTGCCCTTATATCGCTGCGCTACTTGTTGCAATGAAGGACCAACAAGTTGGTTAGTAAAATCATGACAACCAGCACAACCATTATCGGCAAATAAGGTATTTGCAGTTGTTACTTCGTTAGACTTTAACTGCGCCTGAGCGAGAGAGACGCCACATAGCAATAAAACAACCAACAGGTGTTTACATGTTTTTCCCAT
>JAXISQ010000183.1:0-4169 GCA_034680505.1 Noviherbaspirillum sp. | reverse complement strand
GCAAAACTCATGTAAAGACGTTTACGTGCACGGGTAATTGCGACATACATCAGACGACGTTCTTCTTCTACGCCTTCCTCTTCTTTTTCGCTATTCTCATGCGGGAACAGCCCTTCTTCCAAACCAGTGATGAACACTGCATCAAACTCCAAGCCTTTAGCAGAATGCACCGTCATTAATTGAATCGCATCTTGCCCTGCTTGCGCTTGATTCTCTCCTGCTTCTAAAGAAGCATGCGATAAAAATGCAGACAGTGGCGACATCAATGCAGACAAAGGTGCATCTGCATCAATAATTTGTATGCCATCACCTATGACTAATTCAGGCGCTGCGCTTGCTGTTGCCTGCGGGCCCAATAAAGCCGGCGCATCCATTCCAAAACCTTCTTCAGAAATAAATAAACTTGCTGCACTAATTAACTGCTGAAGATTTTCTATACGATCTGCACCATCTTTGTCTGACTGATAGTGATGCAATAATTGACTTTTATCGAGCAAGATCTCAACCATTTCTGGCAAAGGAAGATTTTGCGTCTCAAAACGTATGCCTTCTATGAGTTGTATGAACGCACCCAGTGAAGAACCTGCTTTGCCTGAAACATAAGGTACTGCTTGATAGAGAGAGATGTTGTACTGTCTTGCTGCATCTTGTAGCTGTTCTATGCTACGCGCACCGACACCACGGGTAGGAAAATTCACCACGCGCAAAAATGCAGAATCATTATTTAAATTATCAATCAACTGCAAATAAGCGATGGCATGTTTAATTTCAGCCCGTTCAAAAAACCGCTGTCCACCATAGACTTTATAAGGCAAGCTTGCAGAAAATAAAGCATGCTCAATCACACGTGATTGCGCATTCGATCGATACAACACTGCAATTTCACTGCGCATCCAACCTTCAGCGATGAGATTCTTTGCTTCTTCAATCAACCACTGTGCTTCTTGTAAATCACTACTCGCTTCAAATATTCTGACTTGCTCACCGTGACCTGCGTCCGTGCGCAGATTTTTACCTAAGCGTTTGGAGTTATTACTAATTAAAATATTTGCCGCATCGAGAATGTGGCCGTGTGAACGATAGTTCTGCTCTAACTTAATAAGATTTTCAACTTTAAATTCACGCTCAAAGGCAGACATATTGCCTACATTCGCGCCACGAAATGCGTAAATGCTCTGATCATCATCACCCACCGCAAATACAGCACTCGTTAAACCTGAAATCAGTTTCAACCACTTGTACTGTAAGTCATTCGTGTCTTGAAACTCATCGACCAGAATATGCTTAAAGCGGCCTTGGTAGTGTTCACGCAAGGGCTGGTTGCGCGAGAGTAGTTCATAACTACGTAAAAGCAACTCCGCAAAATCCACTACACCTTCACGCTGACATTGATCGTCATAAGCCTGATAGAGCTCGACGAACTTACGGTTGTAGTCATCATTGGCTTCTACATCTTGCGCACGGAGTCCTTGATCTTTCGCGCTATTGATGAAGTACATCAAATTACGCGCTGGGTATTTTTCATCATCCACATTTAAACGCTTGAGTAAACGCTTAATGGCTGACATCTGATCTTGTGCATCCAGAATCTGAAAAGTTTGAGGCAAGGCCGCATCGCGGTAATGCGCCCGCAGCAAGCGATTACACAATCCATGAAAAGTACCTATCCACATACCGCGCGCGTTAATAGGCAACATGGCGGACAAACGCGTCAGCATCTCTTTTGATGCTTTATTCGTAAATGTGACTGCCAAAATACCGGAAGACGAAACCTGACCAGTTTGAATTAGCCAAGCGATGCGGGTAGTCAGGACCCGGGTTTTACCAGATCCTGCACCGGCAAGAATGAGTGCGGATTGCGCAGGGAGAGTGACAGCAGCGAGTTGTTCTTCGTTCAGTCCGGCTAAGAGATTTTGCATCCCATGATTATAAGCCGGACTGTGATCGCCCATGCAGTAAAGCTACTTAGTTTCGATTATTGAATGAATTGTTGGTCGAATTGTTGATCGCATTAGTTATGGATGGATTAGGGTTGGTGTTCGAACCTTGCTGAGTTGGCATTGGTTCGTATGTTAATTTTGATGAAGCTTTACGTACGGTAGACTGAAT
The DNA here is from genome assembly GCA_034680505.1 of Noviherbaspirillum sp. Lineage (GTDB taxonomy): Bacteria > Pseudomonadota > Gammaproteobacteria > Burkholderiales > Burkholderiaceae_D > Pernthalerella. The sequence continues at coordinate 2,060 of JAXISQ010000183.1, read as the reverse complement.
TTTATTTTGTACGGACTGTGTAGCATCCGGATCTGGTTTTTCAGGGGTGCGCTCAATGTTTGCGTAATCAGCGTTAGTAAAATAGTTAATTTCTTCAGAATTTAAATAAGCCTGTGCATTTCCACCATCAAACATAGAATTAAATCCTTCTGAATTTGAATTGTTAACGTCATTTCTATATCGTCTTGTCTCTAAACCCATAGCAAAATTATCATTAAACGCTAACTCGTCGAGTAATTGATTAAATTCTTCATCGTTTATCGGTTGCTGATTAGCTACTGTCGGTGATGGTTGTCTTTGCGGAAATGTTGTCGGCGAATTAATAGGCGATAAAGCAGAAAAATAGAGTTTATCTGAAAGAGATGATCTGCTATTTTGCAATCTTTCAATCACTGATGGCGTAAGCGTGGTTGGGGAACTCATTAACCTTGGACTAGTTGACTCAATCTTGCCCGAATCAATAAAAGTCTGACTCTGCTTTAAAACTTGACTTGGAGAGTCATTAAAATCAATAGTCCTTTTAATATTGCAAGTAATTTTGGTTTCTGCTTTGCTAATTGTTTCTAATAATTTTTTATCTAGTGAATCCTCAAATAAATATCCTGGTGATAAGTTATCAGTCGGCGATAGAGTGGCGTCATATGTAATCGATCCTAAGGGCGAAATAGGCGATGAAAAGATATTTTTCTCTGAACCATTTACTTTAGTTGAAAAAATATTTGAATACGGTGTATTTGCTGACTGCATTTGAAATAGTCGTCTATTTAAAACAGCAACAATTACATCCATCTGAGATGCCCAAGCATGAATTGCAAATTTACTTTTCAAATAAGTATCATTTGGTAATTCTTTTCTTGTTTCAGCCCATACTTTGCAAAATATTTCTATATCACTTACTTTACACAAAGTTTTAGCTAACCTTACTAGACTAGAAGTTGTAGTTGTACGCAAATGAATATATAAATTGATAAATATTTGCATACTCTGAATAAAATTCTTACTAGATTCAATATGAAGGAGTAATTTCTTTTTATCCAAAGGATTAATATTTTTATTAGGGAAAATCAAACTTATAAGATTGTTTAATTCTAGGTCATCCATTTTATTAAAACGTGATAAAGCCTGACGATCAATTCCACGTCCATGCAAATGAGTAAACCTATGCGGTGATGTTAATTTTCTTAATCTCTCACCTTTAGGAGTTGTGATTTCATTTAGTATTTTTTGTAAAGGTTTTTTTAAATCACCAGCTTTAATATCATGATCAAAATCGTATACCAACTTTCTCAAACTAGTTAGTTCAACTTTAATTCTAGAGTTGGTTGCAAGATTAGCGTCTTTTTCTGCGTTAATAATCAAACCAGTTATAAAAAATTTTAGTTTTGCACGACCAATTTTGATTTCATCCTTGTTTTTAAAAATTGAGTTTTCAATTGTTTTTTTTGGATCAGTAAAATAGATAATTGAATATCCTCTTTGATTTGTAGATCGTAATATAGATTCATCGTTAAGTTCTTTTATGCCATTATAAACATACTCAACTAAACTTTTAAATGACATTCCATTGACCAAAGTAATTTTCGGCTTATTCTGGTGATCAGAATGTTTAAAATGACGACTGGGGTCTTTAAATACTTTCGGCATAATTTTTCCTTAAAAATAAATGAATTAAACTTGTAGTGCTAAATGAGTTGGCGAAATTGGAGCGAAGCTCTGCCCTGGATAGGCACGAATAAAATCACAAAGATTTACAACGTATGTGCAAAAATATTCTAAGATCGCAACGAATTTTTCAGTCTCTAAATCTGCTTCTGTCAAATCAAGCAGACACAATAAATTTCCATCTGGCTTGTCCATCGCAATGCGTGGACGAGGCTCGTTTTCTTGTAAGTACTGCAAGCACAATAAGGTTTGCAGCACAGATAACTCTTGCTCCTGAGCGGGTTTAACAAGCTCTGCATATAACTCAATACGATCAGTTTCTTCATCAAAGAAAATCTGCATTGTTATTGCGTCATCTAGCTCTATATGCCAGCTATCTGCTGCCACTTCAATAATCG
>JAXISQ010000182.1:0-4170 GCA_034680505.1 Noviherbaspirillum sp. | reverse complement strand
GCAGCCAAGATGCCGATAATCGCAACTACGATCATAAGTTCAATTAAAGTAAAGCCACCTTGTTGCGGGCGTGCTTGGTTATATCGATAAGATAAATTCATCTCATATTCCTGTCTTAGAAAGTTTGATTCAGATTGATCCACGGTGTTGCGGATCAGGGCGAAATGGCAAACTTCATGCCAGCAAAAATAATAAGAAACAAGAACAAGTTTTTTAAGTGATCAGGATCGCAAGAGTACAGGCAAGAGTAAAGTAAACATGCTATTTGGACGCTAAATCACTTTAACTACAAAGGTTGTCAGATAAAGACCGAGCTAGCTAGAAAAAAGCGGGATAGGTTGAGCAGAATAAAAAAAGTGTGAAAACATGAATCAGCTAGCTCACTGATGAGTAGCAGTTTAGTTTATTGTCAGTTAATGACAAATTGTGTCAATTGATGACAAAAATACTCCATACGGAATAGCCAAGAATGAACCTGCTATCAGAAGAGAGATCGCAAAAATAAATATCTCAAAAGCAACAAAGACAAGTTGCGATGCTAGAATAGCCGACTAGAAAGGGTGCCTTGGGAAATGCCTAGCGCCTCAACGATTGCACAACCTGTTACGGGTCAGTTTGCTATCGATTATTTAGTAAAAAGTAACGGCTAGAAAAAATAAACAATTATGTGGTTTCGAAAAAAAAATGCTTGGCAAGAAAATGCTGATCAACAGCGTGGATCGCTGTTGCGTCTATTGCCATTCATAGTTGTAGTGACAGTGCTCGCTGCGCTCCTATTTTTTTTCTGGGACGACAATCTATTTATCTCACTAAGAAAATTTTTATGGCTAGGTTTAGCGATCGCTTTAATTTTCATACTACTTAAAAGCCGTCCTAAAAAAAGTAGCTGGCGTAATGATGATCTTGTGTTTGAGCCCAAGTTATCGCGTCCCGTGTCGAGCATGGATCAAGAACTAGAATGGAAATGGACTAATCATCCACTGATACGCTTTCCCTTAGCATTCACACTTATTCCTCTCATCTACTGGGTCTTAGTGATCCATAAAATGAAATTACCAGGTTCGTGGTTAGTAGGCGTAGCAATCTTTGCGCTGATTACAATTTGGAGTTGGCATGAACCTTTAGTACTCATGCTGTTAGTAGGCTCAGGTGTAGGATTGTTATTTGGTACAGCTTGGGTCATCAATAATTTAGAACTAACTGAAATACTGGGATTGCTGTGCATACTCGCGATTCTGGTTTTTTTCGCTTACAAAGAACTAAGAAAACGCAACATCATTCGATAGCACTCTTATGAAAAAAATTCCCGGCGTGAATGGCGATTGGATACCCGTAACCAGAGAAGAAAGAATGGAGGGAGTCGGTTTACCGACTGCTATCACACTGGGTACCCCATTAGCTGTACACACTGCTTTAGCTATCGATCCGCATCAAGGCAAACTCACTTGGTTGGCAGTGCTGTGTTTTTGGATGTATGGATTTTTATTTTGGGTGACAGCAATCGCTACACAAATGTTTAGACGCAAGCGCTGGGAATGGACGCCAGAGGCTTTAGAAGAACAAAGAATGTTTGACCCTCATATCGATAGCAAAGCCTTTTGGGCGCACTGGTGGGTACGCTTTCCTATAGGTCTGCTGTTTATGAGTATAGGCATGTATGCTTTTTTACTCGATGATTTTATTTTGCAGTGGATTAGTGTTTTATTCTTGTTATTGGGCTTTGTGATTCCGTTTGTGTTTATGGTGGAGTTGGCTTTATTGCCCTTATCCATGGTGGTGGTGTTGGCGTTGCTAGGTGTTGTGGAATTAATGCCTTTACCATTGATAGTCATGTTTAGTATTGCGGGCATGCTAGTCATCGTGGTTATAGCGCAAAAACAAAGCGCCATGCAGCCCAAGAAAATTAAGAAAATTAAAAAGCCTGAGGCAGCAAAAACTGCGACTGCAGAAGCAGCAGCACCTGCTGCTGAGGCTGCTGCAGCACCTGCGCTTGAGGCGCCATCAGATGCAGCAGCTACAGCAGCTACATAAGCGACTCCTGCAGAGAATACAGCTCCAGAACAAGCAGCAGCGTCTGAAGAGGCTAAAGAAGAAGCTGAAGAAGAGAAAAAAGCTTAAGCTGAAATCAAACTCGCATAGCAATGATGAATAGTGCGCATCAGCTAAGTAAATTTATCTCAATGAATTAACGGTTGGGGTGGTTGCAAGCGAGTTGCTTGCTAAGGCGAGAGGGTGTTGAATAATGGTGCCTCGGGACGGAATCGAACCGTCACTCCTTTCGGAACCGGATTTTGAGTCCGGCGCGTCTACCAGTTCCACCACCGAGGCAAGAACGCGATTCTACCAGAATCTTGCACCTGCCTCGACTTTGTTACATTCAAAATCTCACGATTCTTAATACATGTGTTGGCCACCATTGATGGCAATGTTGGCGCCAGTCAGAAATGCAGCTTCATCAGAAGCGAGATATGCCACTAGTCCTGCAACTTCTTCTGGCTTACCTAAACGTCCCATAGGAATTTGAGGAATGATTTTTGAATCAAGAACTTCTTGTGGAATGGCGAGCACCATTTGTGTGCCTATGTAGCCAGGTGAAATCGTATTCACGGTCACGCCTTTTCTTGCGACTTCTAAGGCTAATGCCTTAGTAAAGCCATGCATACCTGCTTTAGCAGCAGAATAGTTAGTCTGACCGAATGCGCCTTTTTGTCCATTGATGGAGGAGATGTTAATCACACGTCCCCAACCACGATCTGTCATGCCATCGCAAACAGGTTTAGTCATATTAAAGACTGAATCAAGGTTTGTACTAATCACAGCATCCCAATTAGTTTTATCCATCTTCTTGAAGGTCATGTCACGTGTAATGCCGGCGTTATTTACCAACACATCAACCGGACCCATTTCTTTAGTGATTTGATCTATACATGCTTGAGCAGATTCAAGGTCGGTGACATCACAAGGATAAGCACGGAAGTCATAACCTTTACTTTTCATCTCAGCTAACCATGCAGCTGATTTGGTATTACCGGGTGAGTAAGTTGTGGCAACTTGGTAACCCATCTTTGCCATTTTGATGCAGATGGCTTCCCCTAATCCGCCCATACCACCTGTGACTAACGTGACTCTGCTCATGTTGGCTCCTTTTATTTATTTATAATTGATTGCTGCAACTAACCTTACTGACTTAGGCATTAACGTTCAATAGCTAGCGCTACTCCCATACCGCCGCCTATACACAGACTTGCTAAACCGCGATGTAGATCACGTCGAATTAATTCATGAATCAAGGTGACAAGAATGCGGCAACCTGAAGCACCAATAGGATGGCCAATTGCAATTGCACCACCGTTGACATTAATTTTCGATGTATCCCAACCCATTTCCTTATTTACTGCTATCGCTTGTGCTGCAAAGGCTTCATTAATTTCCATTAAATCTAAATCTTGATGTGTCCAGCCTGCTTTTTGTAAACACCGCTGACTTGCTGATACCGGTCCCATACCCATGATGGCGGGATCTAAACCGGAAGAAGCATAGGCTTTGATTTTTACTAGTGGTTTTAAGCCTAGTTGTTTTGCTTTGCTAGCAGACATCATGATCACTGCTGCAGCTCCATCATTAATACCTGATGCGTTTCCTGCTGTGACAGTACCTTCTTTATCAAACGCAGGACGTAAGGCTGATAAAGCTTCTGCAGTTGTACCTACTTTTATATATTCATCGCTATCAAAAATCACACTACCTTTTTTATCTTTGATCTCTAATGGCAGGATTTCATTTTTAAATTTACCTTGTTGCTGCGCTGCTGAAGCTTTGTTTTGCGAAGCTGCGGCAAATTCATCTTGCTCGGCCCGAGAGACATGAAATTTTTTCGCGACATTCTCCGCTGTGACGCCCATGTGATAGTGGTTATATGCATCCCATAATCCATCTGTAATCATGGTGTCGACTAACTTTGCATCACCCATACGAAAACCTTCGCGCGAATGATTCAACACATGCGGTGAGGCACTCATATTTTCTTGACCACCAGCGATAATGATTTCTGCATCGCCGCAGGCAATCGCTTGTGCTGCAAGATGGGTCGCTTTTAATCCGCTGCCACATACTTTGTTGAGTGTGAAAGCCGGAATAGAATTCGATAGACCTGCTTTAATGACAGCTTGT
>JAXISQ010000181.1:0-4203 GCA_034680505.1 Noviherbaspirillum sp. | reverse complement strand
TTCTCTATCAGACGACTAACAAACTCTAGTGTTTCTACACTCACCGTTTCTTGATTCAACGGCGGCTCATCTAAAATCGAGAGTGGAGGCAAATTGGTATCTGGCATATCTAAGAAAAGTGAAACTTGCTTTTCTTTTTCCATGCGCTCTGAACGCGGCACTACGACCACTTGAGGTTCTATGTGTATAGGTGGGCTTTCAATAATTCTTGCACGCTCTTGTACAACAACGACTTCACGTTTAACGGCAGCTTCTTGACCGACTTTCCTATCCTGACGTGCCGCATAAAAAGCCACTGCCCATTCAGCTATGCCTTCAAGTGCACCACCTAATTTTTCAGCAACTGCCATCCATGAAACATGAAAGCACAAACTAAAACCTAATCCAAACAACATCAGCATGATGAGTGTGGAGCCATTGAAACCAAATGCAGTCTGCGCAGTGCCACCAAATAATTCACCCAACACACCGCCAGGAGCACGCGGTAGTTGCGCTTTTAAGGTGTACATACGTACAAATTCCAAACCTGAGCTGCCCAACATGAGCATGACAAAACCGCAGCCACGAATCAAAGGCTCATAGCGATGCGCTGGATTGACTGGTTTTTGTAGCAAAAAGCGATTGGCTAATTGTTTATAGCTACTCCAAACTAATGCAATTAAGGCAACACAAAACCACCACGCAGAAAAACCAAAAATATATAAAAACAGATCGGCCAGCCAAGCACCAATTAAGCCACCCCAGTTTGAGGCACGGTTAAGGGAGGTAGCATGTGACCAGCCCGGATCTTGTGCAGAGAATGTGAAAAAAATCAAAGTCAGATATACCGCGACCACAGCAAAACCCAGCCAGCGTGCTTCTGACAGCAAGCGCAATAAACGGTTAGGCAGAGGCGTTGGCGCGTCAACTTGAGGATTACGGCTATAGCTAGGAGTCGTTCTAGTCATTGCAGATTGATTTTGTATCGCTACGATGCGGATTTGGTAGGTCGACTATAATTTAAGTCTTTACTGAGTGGCACTATCGCATGTTTCGGGCACGATGATACACCTCCCGACCGCAACCACGTGCTAATCAATACGTTAAATAGCAAATGCGCGATATTGTCCCCTGTATTCGTCCTTTTTAGGCGATAGGTTTTCGTTTTCTTCTCTTCTTTTTCTGAAAAATTTATGTCAACCCCAAAACATGCTCGTGTTCTGATTCTTGGTTCCGGCCCCGCCGGTTATAGCGCTGCTGTGTATGCTGCTCGCGCCAATCTTAATCCTGTGTTGATCACTGGCGTTGAACAAGGTGGTCAACTCATGACAACCACCGATGTGGAAAACTGGCCGGGTGATCCCATGGGTGTGCAAGGGCCGGAGCTCATGCAACGATTGTTACAACATGCAGAACGATTTAATACTGAGATTGTATTTGATCATATCCACACCACGCATCTGAATGAAAAACCAATCCGTCTTGAAGGTGATTCTGGTGTGTATACCTGTGATGCACTCATTATTGCGACTGGCGCATCAGCACAATATTTAGGTTTGCCATCTGAAGAACATTTCATGGGCAAAGGTGTCTCGGCTTGCGCAACTTGCGATGGTTTTTTCTATCGCAATCAAGACGTCGCAGTCGTTGGTGGCGGCAATACCGCTGTCGAAGAAGCACTCTATCTTTCTAACATTGCCAAGAAAGTCACTGTTGTACATCGTCGCGATAAATTCCGCGCTGAACCAATTTTAGTTGACCGCTTGATGGCGAAAGTAGCAGAAGGAAAAGTGGATATTCAATGGCATCACACCTTAGATGCTGTCACTGGTGATGATAGTGGTGTCACTGGCATTAATATCAAATCAGCAGAAGGCAAAATTACCTCTATTCCTTTGCACGGTGTGTTCATCGCGATTGGTCATAAACCGAATACCAGTATTTTCGATGGCCAATTAAAAATGAATAATGGTTATATCGTCACGCAAACTGGCCTTGAAGGCATGGCAACAGCAACTAGTGCTAAAGGTGTTTTTGCTGCAGGCGATGTACAAGATCATATTTATCGTCAAGCTATCACGAGCGCAGGCACCGGCTGTATGGCAGCACTCGACGCACAACGTTATTTAGAGAGTCTGGAATAAATTTTTAAGACTTCCTAATTACCTATGATAGACGATGGCTACTTCGCTGAAAAATTTTGCGGATTTACAAGCACTGCAAAAACAACTTGCAGCAGAAGCAGAATTGCGTGCAGAAAAAGAGCAACAACGTCTTGAACATGAACGCGAAATGGAGCGAGAAGCTTCTCTGTTTCGCACTAGCGTAGGTAATGTCCAACCTTTGAGTGTAGAACAACGGGTTGTGATTGATGCGCCAAGACCCTTACCGGTTGCACGTCATCATTTAGCAGATGAACAAGCTGCCTTAGAAGAATCACTCTCTGATGAATTCAGTGTTGAAACACTGATGGAATCCGATGAAGAATTAAGTTTTGCGCGCAATGGTGTGGGACAAGACGTTTTGCGTAAATTAAGGCGCGGCGCGTGGGTGATTCAAGAACAACTAGATTTACATGGTCTGCGTACCGATGAAGCACGCGAAGCTGTAGCGCTGTTTTTACGTCATGCTTTACGCAAAGGTTATCGCTGCGTACGCATCATTCATGGCAAGGGTTTAGGCTCAGCTAACAAAGAACCAGTCTTGAAAAAGAAAGTACGTAACTGGTTAGTTCAAAAAGAAGAAGTTATGGCGTTTTGCCAAGCACGCGCCGCAGAAGGTGGAAGCGGCGCGTTAGTGGTTTTACTCAAAGGCTGATACTTAGCTTAGTAAGCTTTCAACTAAGCTAGCATCACACTGCTTCAGCGCCTGTTTCACCTGTACGTATACGAATAACTTCATCAACCTGACGCACAAAGATTTTTCCATCACCAATTTTGCCCGTGCGTGCAGCCTTGATAATAGCTTCCACTGCAAGTTCAACGACCTCTTCAGCAACCACGGCTTCTACTTTTACTTTAGGTAAAAAATCGACGACATACTCAGCACCACGATATAACTCAGTGTGTCCTTTTTGTCTGCCAAAGCCTTTTACATCAGTCACAGTTAATCCACTCACACCAACGGCTGCTAATGCTTCACGAACTTCATCTAGCTTAAATGGCTTAATGATTGCGGTGATTTGCTTCACGAGTAACTCCTCAATGTTGTAATGATGAATATGCCTGCTATTTTTCAGATCGTTATATTAACGACTTACTGCTCACGAAACTTAGATGTAATCGGATAACGCCAATCTCTTCCAAAAGCGCGGTTGGTTACACGCACACCAACTGGCGCCTGACGCCTTTTATACTCATTGAGCTTGATGAGTCTAGTAATTTTATCGATGTCTTCTTTAAGATACCCCGCCTCCAGCAGTTCTGCAATGCCCATACCGTCTTCTACATAACCTTGCATGATGCCATCTAAGATTTCATAGCTAGGCAAAGAATCCTGATCGGTCTGATTCGGCCGCAATTCTGCTGAGGGAGCACGAGTCAGTATGCGTTCAGGTATAACATCACTGATGCTATTTCTATAACTACAAAGCCGATAAACTAGCGTTTTTGCGATGTCTTTAATCACCGCAAAGCCCCCTGCCATGTCGCCATACAAAGTGCAGTAACCCACGGCCATTTCACTTTTATTGCCTGTTGTAAGAACAATGGCACCTGTTTTATTTGACAGCGCCATCAGTAATGTACCTCTGATGCGAGCTTGTAGATTTTCTTCCGTTGCATCCTCAGGCAAATCTTTAAATTCAAAGGCTAACGCATCACGAAAAGCAGAAAAACAATCATCGATAGCGATTTCATCATATTTCACACCTAAACGCTGCACCATCTCGCGTGAATCTACCCAAGAAATCTCAGCGGTGTAAGGCGATGGCATCATCACAGCACGAACATTCTCAGCACCCAATGCATCGACGGCAATTGCTAAAGTGAGCGCAGAATCCACACCACCGGATAATCCGATAAGGGCACCTGGAAATCCGTTCTTGGTTACATAGTCTTTCACACCTAACACTAGCGCTGCATACACTTGCGCTTCGGTTGACATCTCTGCTGGTAGGTCGTCGGCTATGGGCTGCGCACCATCAAAACTAACTGTTATGAAATCTTCCACGAAATGCGGTAATTGATTGGTGATGGTGCCGCTAGCATCCATAACAAAGGAGCC
>JAXISQ010000180.1:0-4203 GCA_034680505.1 Noviherbaspirillum sp. | reverse complement strand
TTGGATTAGTTATGGCACGCTGCAAGCTGTGATCGCGCAATCTGATGGTGTGGATATACGCCTGTGTCGCGATAATGAATCTTTCGTAATCGGTGAGTTGACGATTCAGCCTTATACCGTGCCACATGATGCACGTGAGCCCCTGCAATACGTTGCAAGCGATGGTGCACGGCGATTAGGCGTGTTAACTGATGTCGGCATGCCCACGCCGCATTTGGTGGCAGCCTTGGGGCTTTGTGATGCATTGCTGTTGGAATGTAATCATGACAGCCAGATGTTGGCGGATTCTTCTTATCCGCATTCTTTGAAATCTCGAATCAGTGGTCCTTATGGACATCTTTCGAACGATCATGCCTCACAGATTTTAGATGCCGTTGATAGAAGTCGATTAAATAAAGTCGTGGGCGCACATTTATCACAGCAAAATAATACGCCTGAGCTTGCTCGGCAAGCGATTGAGTCGGTAGTAGGGCAGGAAGATGTGGAAATTCTGATTGCTTGTCAGGAGCAGGGCTTTGACTGGTTGGCCTGTGCCTAAGTATCCTAATTAAGATTGTCTGCAGGTTTCTAAGTCATATCACATGCAAGAAACAAAAAAGCCGCCCGAGGGCGGCTTTTTTGATTTGAAGCTGAAGATTACTTCTTCTCTTCGGCAGCAGGTGCAGCAGCTGGAGCAGCAGCAGGAGCTTCAGCAGCAGGAGCAGCTGGAGCAGCAGCAGGAGCTTCAGCAGCAGGAGCTGGTGCAGGAGCAGCAGCTTCTTCTTTTTTACCGCAAGCAGCCAAAGCTAAAGCTAATAGAGAAGCGATCAGCAACGAATTTTTCATGATTTTCCTTCAGTTAAAGTAAAAAATAGAACTCAAAAAATAGATTAATAACTACCGGTAGTTATCGCACATTCAGGACGTTTTTTTGATGCTGCAGCGTGAATTGACGCACTGCCGCATCGACAAAACTTCCTAACCGGAAATTATACGGGCTTTGTATAAAAACCTGCAAGACGTTTGTTGAAAATCGTGTGTTATTTACTGAAATTGTTTTCATAAGATTGCGCAAAACGACATGCCAGCGAAGGGAAACTATTTTCAAGTTTAAAACTATTTTCGTTCGCGAAACAAACGCAACTAAAGGATTTCTATCCAGCCATCGCAATACCAGGCAAATAAACTTTCACGTAGATCCAAAGAGCCAGTTTTCAAGGCGCCAGCATCCAGTTGGCGAGCATTTGCCAGTTTTATAAGCAAGTTTCGGTCACTTGTATTGGGCTCAAATGACGATCCGTTAATGAAAATTGTCTTATTGCGGTACAACATACGACTTTTTCTGGATAACTTGAGGCCTTGTTTTTCTGAAGCAGCAGCAAAGCGTGCAGCGCTTAAGCAGGGAGCGGGCGCATCAAAAAAAACAGAATTTTTTGGTTCTGAAAAATACTCCCCCAAAAAGAGCTCGATATCGGATTTCGTAAATGCGAGTTTATTAAATTGTTTGATCACATCATGAATCAGCGCATCGCCTAATTGTGCCGGTGGTTGCTCAGTCAGTTTTCCTGCATCGCTATAGATACCCTGTAAATCGATGGAATCCGCCATGAAGCTTAAAAAGCTCTCGCCCAATTCTTGCCATGAAGGTGCGCGATAACCTATGGAATAGGTCATGCACTCACCAACTGCAACGCCTTCATGTGCATAACCTGGTGGTAAGTACAGCATGTCGCCAGGCTCAAGTAAGAATTCCTGCTCTGGGATGAAGGTTTGCAGAATTTTCAGTGGCAAATCAGGTTGTAGCGTGAGGTCTTTTTGGGCGCTAATGCGCCAACGACGCTGTCCACTAGCCTGCAATAAGAAGACGTCATAAGAATCAAAATGCGCACCAACGCCGCCGCCATCCGTAGCGAAACTAATCATGAGGTCATCCAGACGACTGTCTGGAATAAAGCGGAACTGATTCAGCAGAGCTGATGCCTGATCATTATGGAGATTGACGCCTTGTACCAGCATGGTCCAGTTTTTCTGGCTGACCTTAGGAATAGTCTTGATCGGGCCATGCTCTAATTTCCAATTGCCTCGAAATTGCGTGATGAGACGGCTTTCTACATCGTCGCGTTGCGCCATCTCTAGCAAAGCATCGCGCGACAACACGGTTTGCATGTCGGGTATGGCTTGGCGTATGAGTAGTGGTTTCTTTTGCCAGTATTTCTGAAGAAATTGCTGGGTTGTGACAGAACCTAATATGCTGTTTTTTTCCATCCTCACATTATATCTGTGCATCTGGTTAATGAAGAGCCGCTAATGTGGGGCGGTATAATGCGATTTGTTTTTAAAAACAACGAGAAATTATTATGAAGATTGCTAAAAACGCCGTTGTCAGTGTGCAGTACAAATTGTCCGATGCTCAGGGCAGTCTGATTGAAGAAAGTCGTGATCCCATGCTGTATTTACACGGTGGTTATGGCAATACTTTACCTAAAATTGAAGAAGCTTTAGAAGGACAGGAAGTCGGCTATCAAGTCACTGTTCAGCTAGAGCCTGAAGATGCCTTTGGTGAATACGATGCCAAGCTCGTCAAGATAGAGCCACGTAAATTATTTCCTGCAGAAATAGAAGTTGGTATGCAGTTTGAAGGCGAGCCTGATGAATCGGATAATGATGAAGATGAAGTTCGAGTCTTCACCATTACCGATATTGCAGATGATAAGGTCGTGTTAGATGGCAATCATCCGCTAGCTGGTATTGCCTTGCGATTCGCTTTACATGTAACCGAAGTCAGAGCGGGTTCAGCAGAAGAAATCGCACATCAGCATGTACATGGACCGCATGGACATCACCATCATGATGACGACGACGATGATGAAGGTGATCAAGTTCGCACGATACAACTGCAATAACGAGTTTAACTAACGACGCTCTTTAATCTCAATTTGATTGAAGAGCCGTTAGCGCTTTATCAGCTAATTACTCGCTGTCGGCAAGTTTTTTTAGTTGATAAAGCGCTTCTAATGCCTCACGTGGCGTCAAACTATCTGGATCAAGTTCAGACAGCACACGCATTGCTTCTGATTCAGTTGTGATGGTTATCGGTGCTGTTGCATCCTCAGTGCTGTCAATTTGCTCTAAAGCTGTCTGACTGGCACGACCAAATAAATCAAACTGTGCTTGTGCTTCGAGTGACTGTGCTTCCAAGCTTGCTAGATGTTTGCGTGCAGCGCGTATAACTGGATTGGGTACACCCGCAAGTTGCGCGACTTGCAGACCATAGCTTTGTGATGCTGGACCATCTTGCACAGCATGCAGAAAAACAATACTGTCTTTATGTTCAACTGCTGCTAAATGTACGTTCGCACAAGCAGCATGCGCATTCGGTAATTGAGTGAGCTCGAAATAATGCGTTGCAAACAAGGTATAACTCTTAGTTTGTTCAATCAGCCACACAGCAATTGCCCAAGCTAAGGCGAGACCATCAAAAGTCGATGTACCACGACCGACTTCATCCATCAGCACTAGAGATTGTTCGGTCGCGCCATGCAAAATCGCAGCAGACTCTGTCATCTCCACCATAAACGTGGAATAACCTGCAGCCAAATCATCGGCTGCACCGATACGCGTAAAGATGCGATCAATCGGTCCAATTTGCGCGGCAGTAGCAGGCACATAACTTCCCATATAAGCCAACAGGGTAATCAATGCGAGTTGACGCATGTAAGTTGATTTACCACCCATGTTAGGGCCAGTGATTAATAACAAGCGTCGTTCTGACGAGAGCATGCAATCATTAGCGATAAAACGCTCGATAGAATTTTCTACAACAGGATGACGTCCTTGTACGATATGTAGTCCAGCTGTTGACGTTAGCTCTGGCTTACACCACGCGTGTTTTTCTGCATGATGTGCTAATGCAGTTAAGACATCAATCGTAGCGACTGCGGTAGCGATGCTTTGTAAACTAGGTATGAATTGCGCTAGATCGAGTAGCAATTGATCATAGAGTTGTTTTTCTCGCGCTAAGGCACGATCTTGTGCAGATAAGGCTTTATCTTCAAAGGCTTTTAATTCAGGTGTGATGTAACGCTCTGCATTTTTTAATGTTTGTCTACGACGATAATCATCTGGTACTTTTGCAGTTTGACCATTTGATACTTCTATGTAAAAACCATGTACACGATTGTATTCAACGCGAAGATTAGCAATCCCAGTTCGTGCGCGTTCACG
>JAXISQ010000179.1:0-4249 GCA_034680505.1 Noviherbaspirillum sp. | reverse complement strand
ATTGTCTAAAACTGCGCTATGTATTTCGATGTTTGCTGCTACAGCAAGCGTCAATGGCCAAGGTACTGCGCCAACAGAAATCATTGATGTTCAAACCATGATTAATAATTGGTATGAAAAGCATCCTACGATTAAAGAATCCGGATTTTTTATGCGTGATGGCAAACAAGTACTGGTTGTTGAAGGTACTGCTTCTATCAGCAAAAAAGCGAGTGAAAAAGGCTTTCAACTATCGAGAACAATCGCTTACGAAAAAGCATTTTTAGAAGCAAAAAAACAATGCGTAAAATTTCAAAGCGAAAGAATTGAAACTGATTTGGAATTAAAACTCAGCAAACCTGAGCAAGGCCGTATTGACGAAGAAATTGATCGCATGGTTAAAGAAGGCATAGATAAAGCTGACGCAGCTAAAGTTGCTCAAGCTATGAATTCTGATAATCCAGCTAGCAAAGAAGCGGATACCTTAAATACGCCTTCAGCAAGAAGTGAAAAAATCGTTTCCAACCAACTTGATCAAGCAATTAAAGCAGGTGGTGGCGATCCTAATCAGGCACAACCAAAAGAAAAAATTGCGCAAATTTTGACTTCAAGTAGTTTCAAGTCGAATATCAAATCAATGGCTGCTGCAAAATGCGTAGGCATGCAAGTCATCGTTTCATTTGAAGCAGTGTCCTCACCAAATGAACAAGGCAAAATGGGCGTGATTGCTGTCCAGAGTGATTTAATGAAAAGTGTTTCCGAAGCCTTTGCATCTGGCAACTGGAAATATGTACCTAAGGGCGAGCCAGGTAAAGCAGTTGGCGAGTACATCCCTAAATCAGATCAAGCTGCATTGTTAGGCTCTATGGGCACCCGTATCGTGCGCGATGAAGATGGTGATTATCACATCCTCTCATTTGGACAAGCGACGCCAGTATCCAAAGGCGGCACTGCAGAAGACATCGCTTGGAAAGAAGCAGATTTAAAATCACGTAACCAAATTTCTTCTTTCTTAGGTGAGCAAGTCACGAATAGCCAACGCTACTCATCGAGAGAAGAAACACGTGGCTTGCCTGATGCAGATGAAATCGTTGCAACAGGTGATTCATCAGATGAATCCATACGCGCAGTTGGCAATAATTTAATGCGTGGTGTTGCGATTAAATATAAAACAAAAATCATGCATCCTGTGACTGGTTTACCTGTCATGTTAGTAGTTACCAATATGTCTGCAAAAGGTTTAAAAGGTGCGGCAACCATGGCTGCACCTCCTAAACTTGAAGATCAAACTAAGAAATCAGCGCCTGCTAACAATGCGCCTACTCCTAAGGCAGAGAATCTGAAATCTTCTGATTCTTTCGTCAAAGAAGGCATGACTGGTAAAGATTTCTAATCGTGATACGTTCATTTTTTGTTTGCACTCTCTTCATCTGCTTTGCAAATTTATTGCATGCAGAACAAGCAACGATTGCTGAACTCAGTAAAAATCTACCTGAAGAAAAAGTGCAAACAATTAATGGACGCTGGATAGTCAAGGTGCGCGTGCCAGTTCAAAGCAGCGCATCGACTGCCAGAAAAATTGCTCAATCCTCTGCCGAAAGTATAGGCAAAGGAAAAATATTAGAACATGCATGCACTCCACAAAGAGATGGCCGACTAGGCAAACTCAATGGCGTTATCACCGAGCTCGCTACTAATAGAGTGAATGTTGATAGCGATAGTATTGAAGTGATTATGTCGGCGCCAGTGCAAAAACCAAAATGTACATTTGAATCTTCTGAGTCAAAAAAAAACTTCGATGAAAGTAGTTCAGAAAAATTAAGCGAAGATTCAAGTCGCAATGTAAGCCAAACTCCATCACCTTCCGTTCCTAGCAAGCCAGCTATCACCACGCGTGAGACAAGCTCAGAGTATTAAGTTTTTTCTTTTTTAATATAAAAAATTCATATTTGATTGAATATTCGTACGATTACGCTACTCTTTTCGTTGGCAAGCATATCTTTACGATAATTTATGAATTCGGATGATTACGCTACGCTAATCATCCCTACGAGATAGCTAAGTTTTTATTTTCGAAGTAGTTAATAGCGCCCTACCTTACTCATAGATCTGGTAGGTACGATTAGAGTAGCGTAATCGTACGAAATTTTTTTATCCAATATTTCCCTCTTCGATTTTATTTGGTCCGTAAACATTGAGATCGCATCAAGCATCTTCCTTGATCGCTTACTCCTACCTCGTTTTCTATTTCGTAATTATTCAAAAATACCAAATGAAAAACTTTAGTCCTAACAAGTGCAAACCTTGCAAAAATGTGTAAAGAATGTAAAAAGCCCTAAAGTTTTCCAAGTTGCTGTTTCACTGTTTTATGATTTCTCTGGCGATAAAAAGCTCACCACCAAATCACTAGGGGAAATCATGGCAACGCGTATCGGTAGCTATAACGAAGATGCATTCAATGCTGTCAAAGCAATGACTAAAGCGAATGCTGCGGTGTCCCAAGCTTCGGAGCGTATTAGTTCGGGATTAAGAGTGAATAACGCTGCTGATGATCCTGGTGGCTTGGCACTGGCTACTCGCCTGCAAGCACAAGTAAGTTCAAACTCTAAGGTGATGGATAATTTATATCAGGCAGTCGCTGTGACACAAATCGTGGATGACTCGCTGAGCCAAATCAATGATTTATTAACGAATATGAAAACGCTGGCGTTGAGTTCAGCAACGTCGACAGTGGATAGCACACAACGCGCGATCAATCAGGTGCAGTTTGAGGATTACAGAAATACGATAGACAGCATCGCAAACAGCGCATTATGGAATGGTAGTTCACTGCTTAATGGTGATACAACTTCGATGAGCATACACAGTGGAACTGGATCTACTGATACAACTACTCTGAACTTTGAGTCTGTATTATCGACTGCCATTGGTGGTGTTATAAAAATTAGCGATTTAGATATCTCCACACAAGCTGGGGGCGAATTGGCTCTTGATAGTGTGAAAAAGCCATTAGATAATGCAATGGACTCAATATCGAGTTTGCAAGGTTACATAGGCGCCAAACAAAATATCTTAGAGATCCAGTCCGCCGTGGCTAGCAATCGTATGACCATACAATCAGAAGCTATTGGGCATATTATGAACGCTGATCTTGCAACAGAAACGGCAAATCTCGCTGCTGGTCAGATTCAACAAGAAGCGTCTACAGCTATGTTGGCGCAATCTATATCAATTAATAAAAGTATGGTGTCTTATTTGCTCAATTCAGGATGGAATTGATTTGGCTTGAATAAGCCTTTGCGTGTTTAACAAATTCGAATAATGCGCCAGCCTCTATCCATTTTGCGGAAAGTGAATTTTCTGGCGAGATTTCGTGTCTTAACTAAATAATAAGAAAGTGCGCGTAGGCTTTGCGCCTGTTTGAGCTCGGTACAATAAATACTCTCGCCTATCTCAAGGCCATGCAGCAGCGTGATGTACTCACCCTGCTTAATATTTTGTAGATCTACTCTTTCAATAATCATGACTACACCCTTTTATCCCGATTGGTGTATCGACAGATGTCAGCCAAGCTTTAATTAATTTTTGCTCACCCACTAAAAGTTAATAATAGTGAAATTTTTTTATTTCACTACCAAAAAGCATTGGTTCTTCTTGTCCACCGCTCGAATACTGTAGCAATAGCTTTTATCGTTGGATTGCTGAGCCAAACAGAAGTTTTTGCTGTCAGCTTCTCGGATGGAATAGCAATAAGCACTTTGCTTTTTGGAGTTAGCAATACAATAATATTTGTGATCTTCATTTCGAATTGATTCACAAAATCCACTTTCCCCACCAAAGCGGGAAACACACTCATTTCTCAGCTCTTGGTCGCGAATCAAAAAACAATCTGCTTTGGATTTCTGAGAAACCGCTAAGCAAAAATACATTTGGTCAGGTTTCTCAAAGTTGTAGCAGTTAGAAGGTTCAGCCCATGCAAGTAAGGTTGAGAGCAATAAAACGAAAAAAAATAATTTCACTGAAAACTCCTCGCTATCAAGACTATCACCCACAAGGAGTATAGATTAGGACAGCCAAGTATTCACAAAGCTAATTTTTTATTTTACTTATTATCAGCATACAAAAAACAAGTTCATTAATGGTGCTAGTTAAATCAAAGGTCTTATTTGATCATGCACTATCGGTTTAGAGCTATCGTTAACATGAACATCATAAGAAGTCATAGCATCACCACTTTCAAAATGCACGTCGACTGAATTCATAGCAACGT
>JAXISQ010000178.1:0-4305 GCA_034680505.1 Noviherbaspirillum sp. | reverse complement strand
TCCGAGTTGGCAGCGGCGATTGTGAATTCCATACGCGATGTCACTAAACTGCGCGCAGAAGTTCAACTCGTTGCAATCGGCAGCTTACCGAATGATGGCAAAGTGATTGCTGACGATCGTAGCTATCAATAATGCGTTACTTGCATGCTGATGAGATTTCAGCATGCAAGCTTACAGACTTCTCTACTTTTCCTATCTATTGCTTGAGCATTGTTTTTTATTAGCTATGCTTAACTGCACTCTGTTGGTCTTCATCAAAAGTCCTCTGCATTAAATCACTGCAACCAACTGGTTACATGGCACTGATAACTGCCGATCTATTGTGATCGACTTTTATCATTGAGGAATCTCTATGCAATCTCTAGGAAGACGTCTGGCATTGTCTGCCATGGCCACACCATCTCAGCGCAGCGAACGCACTCTATTCAATCCAGCAAATAGGCCACGCATTTATCAACCCACACCTAAACTACGCAATGCTGTATGGCCCAACATAGTTAAAGCAGGATATTACATAGACGCCGCACAGCAAACTGCAAAAACATTACGTACCCTCATTCAGCAAATTGATCATCAATATCAATCCTTAGGTTTAGCGCCCAACTTACAACTACTCACCAACTGTATGCAGCGCTTACTACATTCAATTAAACCTGGCTATGTAGATGAAGAGCAAAGCAAAGCACGATATCTCGATTTATTACGCATGCATTTATCATCACTCAATAATGATGAATGCCTAAAACTTAAGAGCCACTTACAGTCTACACAATTTAAATGCTTAATCAATGAGACCGTGATTGATGATGAGTTTTATTTGGAGTATGGTTTTTGTAATGGCCCGCCTCATTCTTCTGAGCGCGTTTTATTTCATACTCAAAATCTTTTTGATTGTCTCGATGATTTGCAGCGCTCACAAGGTGTGCAAAAAAATGATAGCAGTCCAGTTGCGCCTTTAAGTCATGCCACTAAGCAGGAATTGCGTGATGTACTAGCTCAAGCAGCACAACATTGGCCGCATTCACAGAAAATCCTTCCTGACTTATTAGATATCGCTTGTCGCATAGGTATAGCGCTCGATTTAATCAACTTGCCTACGCAAATCTGCGCAACAGAACTCAATCTTTATGGGACGACTGTACGGCTAAAAAATGAACATGTCGTTATCGACCTTGGTATCGTGTTGGATTTACAAGGCAACAAAAATGAAGCCCTACTTAATCGTGTGCTACGTGATTTATTAGAGGGTTTTTTAATTCAAAAATTCACTGGCACGCAAACTAAGTTGCCTGATTTGCTGGCAATTGATCGCCGCACTATCAGACTAGCGATTGAACAAATTACAGAAACCTTCGTTCCGACTATAACGGATCATAGTTTGCCTTTGAAAGCACGATCAGTCTGGTCACGGTCGCATGAATATGGTCAGATACAAATCAAACCTTCTGCCGGCATCTCATTAGGCCATGCTTGGATTACACCCGATCTTTCTTTGATACCTGATACTTCCTCTCCATCCGATGTCATTGGCATGCATTACATGCACACTGGATTTCATCTTAGACCTCAGCAAAACACCATACGTGAATGGCCTACAAAATTTTTAACTGCAAAAGAAAATACACAACTCTATCCGCCTGAATCAACTTGGTATTTAACTGTTCCGGTAACAAAACCACGATTACAAACTTCTGCTTTAGGCGTGATTGCAGAATGGCAGGCAAATAAAACCCCCTACCGTTTTGCAAATATGGATAGCAACACTCCTGCTACTGGTTGCAGGATGACAGTCTGGAAAGCAGTGCAAGATGGATTAGAGCCAGATGCACTTGCTTTATTCAATCACTACAACCAAGGACTCGCTGCACCAGAGTCGCCAACTGAACTTTGGATAAGATTGAATGGCTTAATGGAATGGATTAAGCACATGGCTGGTGCGCATTAATTCTTTTCTAGTGCACGTGTTTGTAATGCATCTGTTTGGTGCAAAGCAATCACGTGTTTTTTTAGTCTGACCAACGAACAATTAATTTGCTCCTGTGACGAATATTTCAATGTTCATCACGTTTATTTATAGGAGCTCACATGCGTTCACTTTTTACACATAACAGGACCACTTCTCAACTTGCTCTCGCGCATGCACATCCATCGTCTATGACGACAACATCCTTAAAAAATTCACCGCGTGCACCCACGATTAAAAACATTAGCCCACGCATTCATCACGCAAATTACTACTGGGCTGCTAATCATCAAACTTATTTAATTTTTTCTGCCTTACTCGACACTGCCGCAAAACAGCCACATCCACAGAGCTATCAAAAAATCAATACTGCATTAATCTCACTGATGGAAGCTATTATTGATCCGGGTACAAAATCTGCCCGCGACCCACAGGCTTATAAAAATTTATTGAAATCTCATTTACAACATTTAAGTAGCCATCAATTACAGCAGTTGGCACACATACTAAAAATTTCACATTTTAATTATGTAGGACATGAAACTATTTATGAAATCGTAGAGCGCAATGGCAAGAAAAGAGAGCGTGAAAAAATGATAGAGCTGCTCTCACCTAATCAATTATTTTCATTATTAAATGATTTAACAATGAGCTCAGAATTGATTAGCTCATCACAATTGGAGAAGGCTTTTTCACCTAATTGGAATTCTGCAATAAGAAAAGTTTTGTTTGACGCAGCCTCTATTTGGAAAAGACAGCAAAGCAGCAAAGATGCTGAGAAAATTTTATTAAAGACAGCACAAGATATTGCTACACAACTTGAGCTAACTATAGTGCCTGATCAAGTTGAATATTGCGCTTTGAATTACCAACACTCGAGCGTGCTCATAAATCAATCTACTTTACAATGTGATATTCGACTACAGCAAGCTCTGGTTGATCAAAAAAATTCTACGCTGACTTATCTGGCGCCATTTGAACGTGCCTTACGCGATGTGCTCGAACTCATGTTGATGAAAAAAATGTTTGGTGCTGATGCATTATTAGATGATCTACAGCCGCATCAATTGCATGTATTGCGGGATAAAATTGATGTTGTCCTAAACAGATCAGCACCTGAAAAATCAAATGATTTACAAATTTTAGCGCGCGCTGTTTTAAGTAAGGCTGATCAGTTTGGTTATATACATATCTCGCCAAACGGAAGTGGCTCAGGACATAGCTGGATTGCCCCCGATTTTTCTATCTTTCCTAAAAATGGTGATGGACGCCAAAGAGTAGCTGGATCTGTATTTTTACAAGAAGCTAAGCAACTCTCTCCAGCACCTAAAAAAATTACTGAAAAGTCTGTCGATTTTATTTCGCTCGAAAAAAATAATAAATTCTTTCCTGCGGAAGAAGCGCTGATGGTTACCGTACCTGTAGCGGCTGATGCTCTACAACAGTCAGCACAGCGTATTAAAGAGCGATGGATTAATGAAGATGTACTTTATAAATCTATGTCTAGCATAGATGGTGGTGACATACGCAGTTGTAGAGTCGGTGTGTTGGAAGCGGTGATGGAGGGCATGGATGACTCAACGCGTCAGTTATTTAATCATTACAACTGCGGCTTGCCTGATCCAGATTCATCGGCTGAATTATGGCTACGCATGCAGGGCTTTATGCAATGGTTAAAAGATTTAGCAGCTTAAATGGTGTCAGTGCCTTAAGGATTACATCAAGAGCAGGACGGCCAACACAGCTTCTAATCCTAGACTGGCCCAATTACTGCCATCTGCCGAGCGATCTAAGACGATCGCAACCGCACGGACTAGCGCCATGACCAAATACGCTAGTCCCAAGGTTATAAATGCCGCGGGCTCATGCAAAACCAAGCATGCAAGCCCGCTTCCTACATAAATAGCACCCAGAGCAACTCTAGTTTCCGTGATGCCGCGCGCACCATCAGCTGACATACCTATTAAAGGCAGCACCTTACGCGGCGCAAGTATTACCCACACTCCAAAGATCAACGTAATCCCTGCCACTACAAGTTTTGCAATCAACATTATTCTTCCCTTTCATCCTCACCAAACTTGCTATTTTGCTTATGTTATCTAGCGCAGACTGTATGTAATTAGCACGAGTGTTTTATTTTTTACCCTATAATCAGTCATCCAAGCACTTTTCATAAAGGCGTTTTATGTCACTACCCACTGCGCTTCAACATCTAAGCTTACCTGTTATTGGCTCCCCCCTCTTTATTGCTAGCGGACCCAAACTCGTGATTGAACAGTGCAAGGCAGGTATCGTGGGATCTTTCCCCGCACTCAATGCACGACCTGCTGAAATGCTCGATC
>JAXISQ010000177.1:0-4311 GCA_034680505.1 Noviherbaspirillum sp. | reverse complement strand
CGCGCTGTTGTTATCACTGGCGCGGATAATTTTTTTTGCGCCGGCGGTAATCTGAATCGCTTACTAGCGAATCGCGAACAAGATCCTTCCGTTCAAGCAGAGTCGATTGATCAATTACATAATTGGATAGAAGCGATACGCGATTGCCCTAAGCCAGTGATTGCTGCGGTTGAAGGCGCTGCTGCTGGCGCAGGTTTTTCTCTCGCACTCGCTTGCGATCTGATCGTCTCCGGTGCTTCTACAAAATTCGTTATGGCGTATGTGAAAGTAGGCCTGACTCCGGATGGCGGTGCTTCTTGGTTTTTATCGCGTGCATTACCACGACAACTTGCGAGTGAAATCATCATGGAAGGCAAAGCGGTTTCCGCTGCGCGCTTACAGCAGAGTGGATTAGTTAATCGCGTTGTACCGGATGGTCATGCTTTATCGGATGCACTTGATTGGAGTGATGAACTCGCTGCTCTCTCACCTAACGCATTAGAAAATATCAAAAGCCTGTTACGTGAAGCGCCAGTGAATACACTGCCTCAACATTTTGAAGCTGAAAAACAAAAATTTGTAGAAAGTCTGCATCACGCAGATGGACTAGAAGGCATTACTGCCTTTCTCGAAAAAAGAAAGCCACATTACCGATGACATTTGCTAAACGACGTCGCATTTTTTTAATGCGACATGGCAGCGTGACTTATTTTGATGCTGCTGGTAATCCTGTCTTACCTGAATCTGTACCACTGAATACAGCTGGCAGAGAACAAGCCACTGCTGCGGGTCGTGTCTTTGCTGAATCAGGCATACGCTTTGATCGTGTGATCGTATCGGGATTGCCGCGTACATTGGAAACTGCTTCCTTAGTGTTAGCAGAAACAAAACAACAACTAGAACTTCAGCAAATTCCTGAGTTGGTAGAAATACGCGGAGGCAAACTCGCTGCGATTCCTGATGCTGAGTTACGTGAAGCTTTCATTGGTGCGTTTGAAGGTGTCGCACCAGAGGAGAAACGTTTTCTAGCTGGTGAAAGCATAGGCGAGTTAATGGATAGAGTACATCCTGCTATTGATGCATTACGTGCTGATGCTGATTGGGATACTTTGCTCTTGGTCTTGCATGGTGGTGTGAATCGCGCCATTCTTTCTTATGCACTCACAGGTCAACGACTTTTCTTGGGCAATCTGGCGCAAACTGCTGGTTGTATCAATGCACTCGATGTCGGTGATGCGCATCATGACTGGGTAGTGCGCTTCATGAATTACTCCCCTCCTTCAGCCTTACAAGCTGAATCGCGTGGCACGACTATGGAAGCCTTGTTTCATCAGTATAGAAAAGCACGAGGAATCTGATAACTGGTCGGCATCAGGGTAGAATCAAGTTAATAAAAAACACATAGCAATTTAACGAATTAACACCGTTAAAACAGTTCGTTAAAAATAATAAAACATAGCCAAAGAGACATCACCATGTATGAAGAATTTATGGGCACCAAGCCCGTAGCAGAACGTCAAAAAGTTGATCTTGGTGCTTTATCCGATTACATGCACAAGCATGTCGCTGGTTTTAGTGGTGATTTGCAGATACAACAATTTAAAGGTGGTCAATCTAACCCCACCTTTATGCTCACTGCAGGTTCTCAGCGTTATGTGTTGCGCACTAAACCTGCACCTGCAGCAAAACTCCTCCCTTCTGCACATGCCATAGAACGTGAGTTTCGTGTGATGGATGCTTTATCCAAAGCCGGCTTTCCAGCTGCGCATCAATATGCATTGTGTGAAGATGAAGAAGTGATTGGTCGTGCGTTTTACGTCATGGAATTTATGGATGGTCGTGTATTGTGGGATCAGTCCATGCCCGACATGAGCAATGCAGAACGTGCAGCGCATTATGATGAAATGAATCGTGTGATTGCACAGTTACACACCATTGATTACAAAGCGATAGGACTAGAAACCTATGGCAAACCAGGTAATTATTTTGGTCGCCAAATAGATAGATGGACACGTCAATATAAAGCTTCAGAAACTGAACACATTCCAGCGATGGAGCATTTAATCGAATGGCTACCGCAACACATTCCAGCTGGTGAGCAAACAACGATTGTGCATGGTGACTATCGTTTGGATAACATGATTTTTCATCCAACTGAGCCGCGCATATTGGCTGTACTTGATTGGGAACTCTCTACGCTAGGACATCCTCTTGCTGATTTTTCTTATCACTGCATGAGTTGGCATATTGTGCCGGGACTGTTTCGTGGCATTGCAGGTCTTGATCTGAAATCATTAGGCATACCAAGCGAAGAAGATTATTTAGCAAAATACAGTGAGCGTACTGGTATCGCTATTCACAAAGAAGACTTCCGCTTCTACCTTGCTTACAACATGTTCCGCATGGCGGGTATTTTGCAAGGCATTATGAAACGCTATCAAGATGGCACAGCGGCTAGTGAACAAGCATTAAAAAATGGTCAAGCTGCACGACCCATGGCTGAGATGGGTTGGGAATTTGCATCTGGTAAAAAAACAATTTAATTCGATAGTAAAAAAACTAAGGGGACAAAATGGAATTTGAATATTCACCGCGTTGTAATGAATTGCGAGAAAAACTCCTAAAGTTTATGGATGAGCATATTTATCCTAATGAACATGCCTATAAAAATGAAGTCGATAGTAATGGCAAAGATAAAGGTAATCGCTGGATACCAACCAAAATCATTGAAGAATTAAAACCTAAAGCACGCGAACAAGGCTTATGGAATCTCTTCTTACCAAAATCAACGCGCGCCCCTGAAGGTCTTTCCAATACTGACTACGCGCCACTGTGTGAAATCATGGGTCGTATTCCTTGGGCGCCAGAAGTATTTAATTGCTCAGCACCAGATACCGGCAATATGGAAACCATAGAGCGCTATGGTAGTGAAGAAAATAAACGTGAATGGTTAGAGCCACTACTGCGTGGTGAGATTCGTTCTGCCTTTGCGATGACTGAGCCTGATGTGGCTTCCTCAGATGCTACCAATGTAGAGACACGTATAGAGCGCGTAGGTAATGAGTATGTGATCAATGGCCATAAATGGTGGATCTCTGGTGCTGGCGATCCTCGCTGCAAAATTTTTATCTTGATGGGTAAAACTGATCCGCAAGCAGCACGCCATTCACAACAATCGATGATCTTAGTGCCTGCTGATACCAAGGGTGTGACGATTAAACGTCCTCTACCTGTGTTTGGTTATGATGATGCGCCACACGGTCATTGCGAAATTTTATTTGAAAACGTACACGTGCCTGCTTCGAATATTCTTTTAGGCGAAGGACGTGGATTTGAAATTGCGCAAGGTCGTTTAGGACCAGGTCGTATTCATCATTGCATGCGTGCGATTGGTACTGCTGAACGTGCACTCGAACTCATGTGCCGTCGTTTAAATAGTCGCACTGCGTTTGGCAAAAAGATTTCTGAACAAGGTGTGTGGCGTGAACGTATTGCTGAATCACGTATCTTGATTGATAGCGCACGTTTATTGACGCTAAAAGCAGCCTACATGATGGATACCGTAGGTAATAAATATGCGAAATCAGAAATCGCGATGATTAAAGTGTTAGCACCTACTATGGCGCAAAAAATCATAGACTGGGCAATTCAAGCACATGGTGCTGGTGGTGTATCTGATGATTTCCCACTCGCGCAATTATGGGCACATAACCGTACCCTGCGTATTGCGGATGGTCCAGATGAAGTGCATCGTAATGCCATTGCTAAGCTCGAACTTGCACGCTATATGAGCTTACCGGGTGAAGAGTTGGAATTACCCGTAACACGTTCCTGAGCTGCGGTATTATTTTAAGACAGTCCCACACGCGCCGACTCTTCGGCGCGTTTTCATTCAAAAGGAGTCTCTGATGATTGATCTCTATTCCATGGCAACACCGAATGGTCACAAAGTCCACATCATGTTAGAAGAATGTGGTCTACCTTATCGTGTACATAATATTGATATTGGTGAGGGCGATCAATTCAAACCAGAGTTTCTTGCTATCTCACCTAACAATAAAATTCCTGCCATCGTTGATAGCAATGGACCCAATGGAAAACCGATGTCGTTGTTTGAATCCGGTGCGATTCTGGTTTACCTCGCCAGTAAAGTTGATAAATTCCTCGGTAAGACTGACAGAGAAAAATTCACAGTACTGCAATGGTTGATGTTTCAAATGGGCGGTCTAGGCCCAATGCTAGGACAATCGCATCACTTTCGTATCTATGCGCCAGAAAAGATTGATTACGCTTACAACCGTTACACCAATGAAGCTAAATGTTTATATGTCT
>JAXISQ010000176.1:0-4316 GCA_034680505.1 Noviherbaspirillum sp. | reverse complement strand
GCTCCTCTGTTAAGAATCCATAATTTTTTTGATTACTCTTCCAGTTTTTTAAATCAATTTCTTTGTGTGCGACATTCCAGTCACCACAAATCACAACTTCTCTACCTGATTGAATGAGCTTAGCTAAATGCGGAAAGAAAGCATCCATGAAGCGAAACTTGGCTTGTTGTCTTTCATCGCTAGCAGAACCAGAAGGGCAATACACTGAGACTACTGTGAGATCAGCAAAATCACACTGCACATAACGGCCTTCAGCATCAAACTCTGAATTACCAAAACCAAGTTGGTGTTGCAAAGCAGGTGAGCGACTGTAAACCCCCGTGCCTGAGTAACCTTTTTTCTCGGCATAATGAAAATAGCCGTGATAACCCAAAGGCTGTAAGAATTCTGCCGTCATATCGGCTTCCTGCGCTTTGAGTTCTTGTACGCAGATGTAGTCAGCTTCTTGTTTTAGCATCCATGTAAAAAACTCTTTTTTTGCGGCTGAGCGTATGCCGTTCAAATTGGCAGAAATTATTTTCATAAATGGCATCCTTTATTTACCAAGACCAACAGCATACAGGATCAGTCGCGAGATAAAATAGCGACTTCTTAGCCACTTCTTAAATTAAACCGTGACCACACTCCGTCAACAATTCATTGCATTTTCCGTCACAGCTGGTGTGTTGCGCTTTGGTGATTTCGTCACTAAGGCCGGTCGTCATTCGCCGTATTTTTTTAATGCAGGCTTATTTAATGATGGAGCACGATTAGGCAAATTAGCCGAGTTTTATGCGCAAACCATGTTGGACGCAGGTGTGGAATTCGACATGTTATTTGGTCCTGCTTATAAAGGAATCACCTTAGCTTCAGCTACTGCGGTTGCATTAGCAGCTAAGGGTAAGAATGTGCCCTTTGCGTATAACCGCAAAGAAGCGAAAGACCATGGCGAAGGCGGCACCATCGTTGGAGCAAAATTAGAAGGCCGTGTGGTTATTATTGATGATGTGATTTCAGCAGGCACATCAGTGCGTGAATCTGTGCACATGATCCGCGATCAAGGAGCACATCCTTGCGCCGTTCTGATTGCTTTAGATCGTATGGAAAAAAGTGGCGCAGAAGGTGCGTTGTCAGCCCTCTCTGCAGTACAAGAAGTAGAGAAATCATTTGGCATACCTGTGATTGCGATTGCCAATTTAAATGATTTATTCAGCTACTTATCTGAGCCTGGTGCACAAACAGAACTGGCACAATATAAAGATGCCGTAGCAGCGTATAGACAGCGCTACGGCGTGGCTTAATTTGGCTGAGCTTAGCCAAGCTTTTTCTTTAATAGCTCGGTGAGCTGAGCTGGATTAGCTTTACCTTTACTCGCTTTCATTGCCTGACCTATCAGTGCATTGAAAGCTTTTTCTTTTCCAGCTCTAAATTCTTCTACGGATTTTTCATTGGCTGCCAAGACTTCATCCACAATTTTTTCTAATGCACCGCTATCAGAAATTTGTTTTAAGCCTTTTGCTTCAATAATGTCATCCGCTAAGGAATCAGCTTGTGATGGCGCTTCCCACATACCAGCAAACACTTCTTTAGCAATTTTATTTGAGATCGTGCCATCCGCAATACGTGTCAATAGCAAAGCAAATTGTTTTGCATTCACAGGCGCTTGAGAAATTTCCATACCTTCACGATTGAGTGTCGATGCAACATCACCCATTAACCAGTTAGCGGCAGACTTGGCCTGATCTTTTCCTGTTGCTGCCACTACAGCTTCAAAATAAGACGCTAGCGCTTTGGATTGCGTTAACACCATCGCATCGTATTCAGACAATTGATAATCATGTGTAAAACGTTCACGCATTGCAGCCGGCAATTCTGGCAACGCAGCTTTAACACGCGCTATCCACTCTTGTGCAATCACGAGTGGTGGTAGATCGGGATCTGGGAAGTAGCGGTAGTCCATCGCATCTTCTTTACTGCGCATGGAACGTGTTTCTTTTTTATCGGGATCATAGAGGCGTGTTTCTTGAACGATTCTGCCGCCATCTTCAATCAATTCAATTTGTCTACGCACTTCATAGTTAATCGCTTCTTCTAAAAAGCGAAATGAATTCAGATTTTTAATTTCGCAGCGTGTGCCATATTCTTTTTGTCCTACAGGACGTACAGATACATTCGCATCACAACGGAATGAACCTTCTTGCATATTGCCATCGCACACACCTAACCACACTACGAGAGAGTGCAAAGCTTTTGCATAAGCGACTGCTTCAGCAGCACTACGCATATCCGGTTCAGTGACGATTTCAAGTAAGGGTGTGCCAGCACGATTTAAATCGATGCCAGTCATGCCTTGATAGTCTTCATGCAAAGACTTACCTGCATCTTCTTCTAAATGTGCACGTGTCAGTTGCACAGTTTTGACTTCCGATTTGCCATTGGCTTCAAGCACAAAAGAAACTTTGCCGCCTTGAACAACAGGAATTTCAAACTGGCTGATTTGATAGCCCTTAGGTAGATCTGGATAAAAATAATTTTTACGTGCAAAGACAGATTGCGGAGCAATCGTTGCACCTATCGCTAAACCAAATTGAATCGCACGTTCTACAGCGCCTTTGTTCAACACAGGCAGTACGCCAGGTAAAGCTAAATCGACTGGAGATGTTTGCGTGTTGGGTTCAGCACCAAATTTAATAGGCGCACCACTGAAAATTTTTGATTCAGTCGTGAGCTGAGCATGTGTTTCTAAACCTATGACGACTTCCCATTGCATGTTGTGCTTCCTCTTCAGATACCAGCCGGATGGCGCGTATGCCAATCCGTTGCAAGTTGAAATTGATGAGCAATGCCTAACAATTTCGCTTCTTCGAAATAATTACCAATTAATTGCAAGCCTACTGGACGTTGTGCATTTTTCTCACCTTGTCCAAAGCCACATGGAATAGACATGCCGGGCAAACCTGCAAGACTGGTAGATAAGGTATAAATATCAGCTAAATAATTTGCAAGTGGATCATTCGCTTTTGATCCTAAGTCCCATGCAACAGTTGGTGCAACTGGCCCCATGATGACATCACATTGTTTAAAAGCTTGTTGAAAATCTTGTGCAATCAAGCGACGAATTTTTTGCGCTTGTAAATAATAAGCATCATAGTAGCCATGTGATAGTACATAAGCGCCAACTAAAATACGACGTTTAACTTCATCACCAAAACCTTGTGATCGTGTTTTCCTATACATGTCCGATAAGTCTGTGTATTCAGGCGCACGATATCCATAACGCACACCATCAAAGCGCGATAAATTTGATGATGCTTCGGCCGGTGCGATGACGTAATAAACAGGAATTGATAATTCTGTTTTTGGCAGTGAAATATCAACTAGTGTTGCACCACATTTTTCATATTCATGTAGCGCAGCACGAATAGCGGCTTCAACATCGCTCGCTAAACCTTTACCAAAATATTCTTTAGGTACACCAATCTTTAAACCTTTAATACTTTGTTGTAGTTGGCTAGAAAAATCTTCAACCGGTCTTTCTATACTGGTCGAATCTTTTGCATCAAAGCCAGTCATGGCGTTCAGCAGCAAGGCGCAATCTTCTGCGGTATGTGCAATCGGACCACCTTGATCAAGTGATGAAGCAAAGGCAATCATGCCAAAGCGTGAAACACGACCATAGGTTGGTTTAATGCCAGTCACACCACACAAGGCAGCAGGTTGTCGAATAGAGCCACCCGTGTCAGTGCCGGTTGCAGCAGGTGCTAAAGCACCTGCTACTGCTGCTGCTGATCCACCTGATGATCCACCTGGAACGGCAGTTTTATCCCAAGGATTTTTTACAGAGCCAAAAAAAGAATTTTCATTGGCTGAACCCATAGCAAATTCATCACAATTCAATTTACCTAATGTGACCATGCCTGCTTTGCGGAACTGTTCTACAACTGTCGCATCAAAAGGACTGCGATAGTTAGCTAACATCTTGGAACCAGCCGTTGATTTCCAACCGCGTGTGACGAAAATATCTTTATGCGCAATGGGTACACCGATTAAATCACCGGCTTCACCTGCTGCGATACGTGCATCAGCTGCTTTTGCTTCAGCTAATGTCAGCTCAGGTTCTACGCTTGTAAATGCATTCAGATCGCTGTGCGCAATACGATTGAGAAAAGTCTGCGCAAGCTCGGTCGCAGAAATTTTTTTGTCTTTGAGGAGACCGGATAATTGTTTAAGTGTTTTGGTGTGCATGAAAAAGATGTGTCGTAATCGATGACTAGGTGGCAAATGCCAGCGCAGATTTAAAAAGAGTGCGCGTTATTCAATCACTTTAGGCACCAAGT
>JAXISQ010000175.1:0-4334 GCA_034680505.1 Noviherbaspirillum sp. | reverse complement strand
TTAGTTCTGTCGTGGTTATTCCCGATTCAACGACTAATCATGCTACTGACGCCGCCTGTTGTACTTTTATTTAGCATGAACATCACCGTTGCAAAACTAGATATGCTGCTCGTGATGTTAATTCCATCGATCTTAGGTTCTATTTTAGTTTCACAATACTTATATGGAAATTTACGCTGGCCTTTTGTTTCAATTATTTATGAAGTCATGCAATCGGTACATTTAACATGTGGAATTCTGAAATTATTTTTAAATCCACGTGCTCCAAAATTCCAAGTCACACCTAAGGGTGAAGTATTAGAAGAGAATTTTATTTCTTCGCTTGCCAAACCTTTTTACTTTATTTTATGCATCAACATCGCCGCAATCATTCAAGGATTGATAAGCTATCAGAATGCTATCGAACAAGGGGATATGATTTTGTTCATTACTATCTGGGCGATATGTGATCTCTTATTTCTTTTGAGTGCACTCGGCATTACTTTTGAAAGAAAGCAAAGACGTGGATCACCCAGAGCGATAGTAGAAGAGCCAATTAGGCTGCATACAAAAAAAGGAGAAATGCTGCGCGGCGTAATGATTGATGCTTCTATATCTGGAGCCAGATTACGCTTTGCTTGCTTGCCAGATGAATTAGACAATCTCCCCATCAATGATGAAGTAGTGATTGATCTACCAACACGACTCATGAGTTTTACTTGTACGATACAAAAAGCCAGCATGGAAAATTCAGCACATGCAATTGTAGGTGTGGCTTACCAAACGTTATCAACTAACGCCGACCGTATTGCAGTCGATATTGCTTACGGCTCTAGTGAACAAATTAGAAAAAATAATCAATTACATGAACAAGGACAAAATCTCTTACAAGGATTATTCAATATTTTGTATTTTGCTTTTGTTCCGGGACTAGGTCATCTTTATTTTTTAATTTCTAAACCCTTTAAAAAATTCAGTGAATTTCAGAAAAATTTTAAAAGCAGAGGACGCCATGCCTAACCATACAAAAACACTCACATTACAATTACATCTAACAAAGCGTGAGCATTTGTCTTTTGCCGAGCTAAATTTTTCTACTATCCGTTTTTTGCAATTCTCACTCTTGGTTTTATTAACTATCTTGGCTGTATTGATTACGCCTCTATCAAGAGCGGAAGATAAATTATTGATTGCAGGTATACAGGGCTCATCCCAAAGTAGCTACAGCTACTTAGGCCTTATACAACCCTTAGAAAAATCCGAGCTAGGTAAGGGTTGGTATAGAAAATTTTTAATCAGTCATCTCACTTACCGTTATCTACAAACCAATCCGAATACGGGCATGAATATCAATGCAACTGCACCCGGAATAGAGGGAGGATTTGGTCATGCATGGTCAGGTCATCGCTGGTCGGTTGATTTATCAGCGACACTAGGCTATCGCAACATTAGTCTATCGCCTATCTCTCCAGCAGCTGATGATAAGGGTGGCATCTTCACTCTTAATCCGCAAATTCAAGCGCGATATCAATTTACTGAAAAGCTCGATGCTGATTTACTTGCTAATCACTCATTAGGACAAGGCAACACCTATGCACGCGAGCGCTTAGGTTGGCGTTTAGCTTCAGGCACACGCATAGGTCCTGAACTGATACAAGTTAACGGTAAAACTTATCACAACACGCAGATGGGATTTTTTGCCTCCATGCCACTGGCTAATAGCTGGACGCTAGAGTTGAATGCGGGCAGAAGCCATTCCCAAACTCTGGGTAATGCGACTTACGGTGGCATAGGTATAGCCAAAGTATTTTAAGCTCTAGCTTGGGGCAGTCGGCCTCTGAAACGACTGCCCTTCCCTGCTATAATCCAACGCAGTTTTTGGTTAGCAAATGGTTTCTCCTGCTTTCCACTTTCCCACTAAGTTCTGTTACTGATCCGTCCGCTTACGGCGGTTTGTCATCACCACACCAAGCTGCGAATCAGGCTTTACAGCTAAGAATTGCGTAAGGCTTTATCCAACATGCAAAAAAAAGTATTCATTAAAACGTTTGGCTGTCAGATGAATGAATATGACTCTGACAAAATGGCAGATGTTTTACTTGCCTCTGAAGGCATGATTAAAACTGAAACGCCAGAAGATGCAGATGTCATCTTATTTAACACCTGCTCAGTGCGTGAAAAAGCACAAGAAAAAGTCTTTTCTGATTTAGGTCGTGCTCGCGAACTTAAGAAAAAGAAACCTGATCTCGTTATTGGTGTAGGTGGATGTGTGGCTTCTCAAGAAGGTGCTGCCATTGTTAAACGTGCACCTTATGTAGATGTCGTGTTTGGCCCGCAGACCTTACATAGACTGCCTGATCTACTCAAACAAAGACGTGACACAGGTCGCTCACAAATTGATATCAGTTTCCCTGAGATAGAAAAATTTGATCACATGCCTCCTGCGCGCGTAGAAGGCTGCACTGCTTTTGTCTCCATCATGGAAGGTTGCAGTAAATACTGTAGCTACTGTGTTGTGCCTTACACCCGCGGTGAAGAAGTTTCGCGTCGCTTTGATGATGTGCTCGCTGAAGTTTCACAGTTAGCCGCACAAGGTGTGCGTGAAATCACGCTATTAGGTCAAAACGTGAATGCGTTTCGTGGCGAAATGGCTGATGGTGAATTTGCTGACTTTGCCTTACTGATTGAATACATCGCTGAGATAGAAGGTATAGAACGCATACGCTACGTCACGAGTCATCCTAAAGAATTTACACAGCGCTTGATTGATGTGTATGCTCGCGTTCCAAAATTAGTTAATCATCTGTATCTGCCTGCTCAACATGGCTCAGACAAGATACTCGCAGCCATGAAGCGTGGTTATACCGTATTGGAATATAAATCCATCATTCGTCGCTTGCGCGAAGTGCGTCCAGACATTCTTATTTCTTCTGATTTTATTGTGGGCTTTCCTGGTGAGACTGAAGCTGATTTTGAAGCATTGATGAAACTGATTGACGACATCGGCTATGACAATAGCTATAGCTTTATTTTTAGTCCACGGCCTGGCACACCAGCTGCTAATCTTGCTGATGACACGCCTTATGATGTGAAATTAGCACGACTTCAACGCTTGCAAAAAGTGATAGCTGATAACACGCGTCGTTATTCTGATGCGATGCTAGATACCGTGCAGCGTATTTTGGTTGAAGGTCCTTCAAAGAAAAATGCAAATGAATTTCAAGGTCGTACTGAAACAAATCGTGTAGTGAATTTTGAAGTCGGCCCACAAGCTGACAGACTGATCGGTCAATTCATCGATGTGAAAATTACGGCGAGCAATCCTTACTCCTTACGTGGCGATGCAGTTCTGCACTCTCCATCATAAATATTACAAAAAGCCCATTGAAAAATTCTCCTACACCTAACGCGCACTTCACGCCTCAGCCGGTTGACAATAAACGACTCGCCAATCTTTGTGGTCCTGTGGATGAAAATCTACGTCAAATTGCTGCTGCCTTAGATGTAACGATTTTTCGTCGTGGTGAAAAATTTATTGCCGATGGTGAGAATGCACAGCGTGCGATTGAACTATTAGAAAAATTTTATTTGCTCGCTGATAAAATTATCTCGGTTGAAGACATACAACTTGCTTTAGTCGAGCAGCGCGCTGCGCATCTTCCTGCCAAACCAAAACTCTCAACGCTGGTTAAAAAAGAAGAAGTCAGCACTAATCTAGAGAGCCCTATATTAAAAACACGTAAAAGTGATTTACGCGGACGCACACCGCATCAAACAGAATATCTACAAGCCATACTCGAACATGATGTGACCTTTGGCATAGGACCAGCTGGCACAGGTAAAACTTATCTTGCTGTTGCTTGCGCTGTTGATGCACTAGAACGTGATGCCGTTCGACGCATTGTGTTAACCCGCCCTGCGGTAGAAGCGGGAGAGCGATTAGGATTTTTACCAGGTGATTTAGCGCAAAAGGTTGATCCTTATCTTCGCCCTTTATATGATGCTTTGTATGACTTAATGGGTTTCGATCGCACGCAAAAAATGTTTGAGAAACAAGTGATTGAAATTGCCCCACTGGCTTATATGCGTGGTCGCACTTTGAATCATGCTTTCATCATCTTAGATGAAGCACAAAACACCACACCAGAACAAATGAAAATGTTCTTAACCCGTATAGGCTTTGGTAGTAAAGCAGTGGTGACTGGTGATGTTACGCAAATTGATTTACAACGTGGACAGCAAAGTGGCTTAATCGATGCTAACAATGTGCTGGCTTCAGTGCGCGGTATTGCTTTCACACGTTTCACTAGTGCTGACGTAGTACGTCATCCCTTAGTTGGACGTATTGTAGATGC
>JAXISQ010000174.1:0-4337 GCA_034680505.1 Noviherbaspirillum sp. | reverse complement strand
TTCATCATGATTGCCCGGCACAAAAATCACTTTAGTACCTTTTTTTGCTTTTTTCATGACTAACTGCACCACATCATTGTGGGTTTGATGCCAGTACCAACGACGCTTTAACTGCCAACCATCGACGATATCGCCAACCAAATAGAGTTTGTCTGATTCAGTGGCTTTTAAAAATTCTAATAAGCGCTTTGCTTGACAGCCACTGGTTCCTAAATGGATATCAGAAATCCAAATCGTACGAAAATGTATAGGTTTGGATTTTTTTTCTTTATCTTTTTTATTTCGCTTTATCCCATTGAATGGATCACGCGCATTCATGCAGCTTCCTTTTCTTTTAAGTAATGACGTGCGTACCGACTATCTAGACGCGCTAAAGGCAACATCATGAATAAATCAGCACTATGAAAATCTGGATCCCATGCTGGATCACCACACACCCAAGCACCGCTTTTTAAATATCCCTTGATGAGTGGAGGCATGGTGACTCCTGCTATCACAGCTTCATCATGTAAAGGGAAGGCGAGACGTGGCTGAACTTTATATTCAGAGGGAGCGAGTTGTGTTTCTTGCAGATTGCGCACGATAGAATTAATCGTATTGCCGCCATCCGCTAAACTCACACTTGCGCAACCAATTAAATATTCTGATTGAAATTTACGCATACAAGCAGCTAAACCTGCCCACAGCATCATGATGACGCCACCTTGGCGATAATCAGGATGGATACAAGCTCTACCTGCTTCGGTAATACGTGGTCTTAGATGATGTAAGCGTGATAAATCAAATTCTTTTTCCGAATAAAAACCGCCGATTTTATCGGCGGCGGTAGGGGAGAGAACGCGGTAGGTACCAACGATTTTCAGGGTTTGATTATCTCTAACGATTAAGTGATCGCAGTAGTCATCATATTCATCTTTATCAAGACCATCTGCATTAGCGAGAGAAGCTAGGCCCATAGCCTCAACAAATACTTTGTAGCGTAGTCTCTGCACTTCGCGAATTTCTTCGGAAGTCGTAGCGAGACTTAAACTTAATTTTGGAAAGCTAGGTGTTGAATCGGCTGACACATTCATTATGCGCATCGGTTTCCCCTATTTGAGTACATAGGCGGAATCTTACCGATTGAATAATGCAACTAAATGACAGTATTATTTCAAATTGATGACATACTTTATCTTGCAGAGTGAGTAGGGCTGGTTCGTTGGTGAGGGATGTAAAAAAAACAGCATTACTGTTAAACTAATTGGACATAAATACAAATGACCTTAATTTTTTATCCTTAAGTTAAATGAACGGACGATTACGCTGCACTAATCGTCCCTACGATACTAATTTTTTAAACTTATGCGAAATGAACTACTGCGTATAAACTTTTTGTAGGGATGATTAGCGTAGCGTAATCATCCGAGATAAGATGCAAGAATCATTATAAAAGTAGGGCGCAATGTATTGCGCCGCATGTGTAATTTAAATAATCAATAATATTCGAGCAAAGAAAAATTTCCATACGGCGCAATACATTGCGCCCTACTTTATAAATCCATATAACTTGGGATGACATGAATAATCAACATTTTGAAATCAGTGAATTCAAAAGTAAAAGCGGGGTAAAGAGAGTTTTCTCTGCGTTTTTTTATTCTATTGATGGATTTCGTACAGCATGGAGGTTCGAACATGCCTTTCGTCAGGAATTAATGATTGCTATCCCTGGTATTATCATCGCTGTGCTGATGCCGGTTTCAGGTTTAGAACGCATTGCGCTGATTGCTGTTCTGGTTCAAGTATTAATCATTGAGTTACTCAATTCCGCGATTGAAGCAGTGGTCGATCGCGTGTCATTAGATAAAAATCCTTTATCTAAAAACGCGAAAGACTTAGGTAGTGCAGCTGTGATGTTGGCTTTTTTCTTGGCTATCGCCACTTGGGCTGTGATAGGTATTCCACTCTTAATCAAATAAAAGTAAATGTAAGCGTAGTGAGTTTGCACCACCTAGATGTAATTCATCACTAAGATTTTTTAGTCGCGATTAAATCTGCGCCTATCATTCCGCCATCATCTTTGGTAATGACTATGGTGGCTGAACGCGGTCTAGCATCACCACCTTGAGGCCAATGGCTTAGCCAAGTACTCGGATTAGACAGAGTAAAATTTTTACCCTTAGTGGTTTCTCCAGGATGCTGAATATTCACAAACAAAGCACGCCCATCGGGCGATTCTGCTAATCCTGTAATTTCACAATCAACCGGTCCTACTAAAAAGCGTTTGAACGTCGTGGCTTCTGCAGCAGCGCCCACGTAGGTTTTTACAGACCGTTCTTGTTCGCCTTCACGATTGGTGATGACTTTTTCAGCACCATCACCTACTTTGCCGGGTATGGCTGCTAACAACATGCAATTGGTTACATCTTCATAAGCAGCATCATCCGTTTCTATCCATAGCAAACCATTTTTCGCAAACCATAGTCCATCTGGACTAGAAAAATCATTCTCCGCAGTGAGTGCAGAGAGATTGATATTGTCTTTATCCGCACTAGCACGAGCAGCAAATAAAAATACATCCCATTTGAAATGGAGTGCATCAACGCGAGCTTGTTCTTCCGCCCAGCGAATAATATGACCATTCGCATTGCCTTTTTGTGCGACACCATTTTTGGGGTCGTTATAAAAGCGTGGATTAGCAGCGTCAACTTTATCAAATGCGCGAGATGGATTGTAGGTGAGCGTCATATACACCTCACCGTTGTGCGGATTGACAGCGCCCCATTCAGGTCTGTCCATCTTGGTAGCACCTACTGCATCGGCTGCTAAGCGAGCATGGATTAGCACATCAGCTTGATCTTTAAACGCATAGGGAGTGGCATTAGCATCAAGCCCATTTTTACCGAACTCAAGTAATAACCAATCGCCTGAACCATCATCATTAAAACGCGCAACATATAACTTACCTTCATTGAGATATTTGTCACCCGCAGCACTGCCACCAGTTGCATCGCGTGGATCCCATTTTGCATTCGAGACGTATTTGTAAATATATTCATGCCGAGAATCGCAACCCATATACCAAACCAAAGGTTGACCTGCAATCACAGGGCCGGGCCATGCACCTTCATGTGCAAAGCGACCAAGTGCAGTACGTTTTTTAGGATTCGAATGAGGATCAAAAGGATCAATC
This sequence comes from Noviherbaspirillum sp., assembly GCA_034680505.1. GTDB lineage: Bacteria > Pseudomonadota > Gammaproteobacteria > Burkholderiales > Burkholderiaceae_D > Pernthalerella. Next base: position 1,165 of record JAXISQ010000174.1, on the reverse strand, counting down.
TCTACTACCCAGCCAAAAGTGTTGACTGCGTTACGAAAATCATCACTGCCATCAGCAGAGCTTCCAACCACAGCAGCATTCCAGCGTCCAAATTGAAAGTCAGAAGTATCAGGTTGTACAGTTGCCCATAGCTCTTTACCTTTACCTGCGATGCCATAGCGTTTGAAAGCAATCAGTTCACGTGCATTGCGTTTGTTATCATCTTCAGGCATGCGTCTAAAAAAACCTGCCCAGTTTTCTTCGCAAGTGAGATAAGTGCCCCAAGGTGTCTGACCGTTGGCGCAATTTGCAATCGTGCCACGCGTGCGCGAACCAGTAACAGAATATTTTGTAATCATCAAAGGACTGCGTGCAGCAGGACCTGTGATTTCCATATCTGTGAAAGTTGTGATGCGACGATTCCAACGTGAGTCGCGTACCAACTGAAAAGTTTTTCCTTTACGCTGAATTTCCACCACACTCACACCATGTGCCAGCATTTCTTTTTTTACTTCGCTATCAGAAATGCGCTTGCCATCAACGATGGTGGGACCGTTCACATGTAAAAAAGCAGGCGTAATCGCTTCATGATTAATGCATAGTAGTGCACGTTCAGAAATATTTTTATTCCAATGACCGTTTTTATCTAAGCCAAAGAAATGCATGCCATCATTATGGTCACCTGCACGTTGCGTGAATGATTGCGCGCTATCACTGCCATCATTCGCATATGGCGTTGCATTGGCTGAGATAGCATCACCGGTTTGCAACAGCAATGACCAGCTATATCCCTCAGCTAAAGTGACCTTATCTTCTTTGTTTTTTGCTACTGCATTGAAATTGAGTTGCAATCCAGCTAGCGGACTAGACTTTTTGGTCGCTGCATAGGATGTTGAAAGCGAACCACCTAGTACCGTAGTGGCTGCCACACCGAATGAACCTTTGAGCACACTGCGACGAGAGAGACGTGCAGATAAAATTGCATCAAAGCGAGGATTGTTGGAAAAGTTTTCTGAGGAATCAGATGCCGAACTTACATCTTGCAAATTAGAATACTTTGCATCATCAGACATGATCAACCCCCTTAAATAATAACTGAAGCTATTAGAGCATGATCACATGAAAATTTGATGACAAATATGCAAATGGCTACGGTAAATCTGGTAGTTACCGTAGGTACGATTAG
>JAXISQ010000173.1:0-4363 GCA_034680505.1 Noviherbaspirillum sp. | reverse complement strand
TCATTGAATGTTTTAATGCCCAATTGCGCCATGATTTGACGGGCTTCTTCCGCAACAAAGAAGAAATAGTTCACGACATGCTCAGGCTTACCTTGGAATTTCGCACGCAACACTGGGTCTTGCGTCGCTACTCCAACTGGACAGGTATTCAAATGACACTTACGCATCATGATGCAACCTTCAACCACGAGCGGAGCGGTTGAAAAACCTAATTCATCTGCACCTAATAAAGCAGCAATCACGACATCACGGCCTGTTTTAATCTGGCCATCTGTTTGCACACGAATACGACTACGCAAACGATTCAACACTAAGGTTTGCTGTGTCTCTGCTAAACCTAATTCCCATGGTGAGCCTGCATGCTTAACTGATGACAGAGGGGACGCACCCGTACCACCATCATGACCTGCGATCACAACATGATCCGCTTTCGCTTTCGCCACACCAGCTGCAACGGTACCAACACCAACTTCCGATACCAGCTTGACTGAAATCGATGCAGTAGGATTAGCGTTCTTTAAATCGTGAATTAACTGCGCTAAGTCTTCAATCGAATAAATATCATGATGCGGTGGCGGTGAAATCAATCCCACACCTGGCACTGAGAAACGCAATTTAGCTATGTACTCAGAGACTTTATGGCCTGGCAACTGACCGCCTTCACCGGGCTTTGCTCCTTGCGCCATTTTGATTTGAATTTGCTCAGCTGATGTGAGGTACTCGGTTGTGACACCAAAGCGACCTGACGCCACTTGTTTGATTTTCGAGCGCAGTGAATCACCATCTTGCAAAGGCAAATCAACTTCTACGCGATCCTTACCAATGATGGAAGCAAGCGTGTCGCCTTTTTTGATGGGAATGCCACGCAATTCATTACGATAGCGATTTTCATCTTCACCACCTTCACCGGTATTCGACTTACCACCGATGCGATTCATCGCAATCGCTAAGGTTGCATGCGCTTCGGTTGAAATAGAACCGAGTGACATCGCTCCCGTAGCAAAACGTTTAACGATTTCTTTGGCTGACTCGACTTCATCTAAAGGAATCGCTTTTGATGGATCTATCTTGAATTCGAATAAACCACGCAAGGTCATATGACGCTTGGATTGATCATTAATGATCTGCGCATATTCTTTATACGTATTGAAGTTGTTTGCGCGAGTGGAGTGCTGTAATTTTGCAATCGCATCAGGTGTCCACATATGATCTTCACCACGCACACGATAAGCATACTCACCACCTGCATCTAAAGCATGCGCTAAAACTGGATCGGCACTAAAAGCTAAATGATGTAAACGCAATGCTTCTTCTGCGACTTCAAATACACCGATACCTTCAACATTAGAAGCAGTGCCTTTGAAGTATTGCTCAATCAAACCTTTATTCAAACCAATCGCTTCAAAGATTTGCGCACCACAGTAAGACATATAAGTGGAAATACCCATCTTAGAAAAGACTTTTAATAAGCCTTTGCCGACTGCTTTTTGGAAGTTATAAATTGCTTTCTCTGGCGATAAATCACCAGGCAATCCTTTAGCCATATCTGCCAAAGTATCCATCGCCAAATAAGGATGAATCGCTTCTGCACCATAACCTGCTAATAAAGCGAAATGGTGGGTTTCACGCGCTGAACCTGTTTCTACAACTAGACCAGTAGAAGTACGCAAACCGCGACCAACTAAATGTTGATGAATTGCTGAGGTTGCTAGCAAGGCAGGGATAGCAACATTTTGTGCATCCAACTTGCGATCAGAAATAATTAAAATATTGTGACCCGATTTCACAGCATCGACAGCTTGTGCGCACAAAGATGCGAGGCGTGCTTCTACACCTTCTTTACCCCATGCTGTTGGATAACAAATATCAAGTTCGTATGAACGGAATTTGCCACCCGTGTGATCACCGATATGACGTAAACGTGTCATATCTTTGTAATCCAATATAGGTTGCGCAACTTCTAAACGCATAGGTGGATTGATGTTGTTGGTATCGAGTAGATTAGGCTTAGGACCTATAAAAGAAACCAAAGACATCACCATCGCTTCACGAATCGGATCGATAGGTGGATTCGTTACTTGTGCAAACAACTGTTTGAAATAGTTATACAGCGTTTTATTTTTATTCGACATGACTGCCAGTGGCGAGTCATTTCCCATCGAGCCTGTCGCCTCTTCTGCATTCGCAGCCATAGGCGACATGAGGAATTTCAAATCTTCTTGGGTATAGCCAAATGCTTGTTGACGATCCAACAAAGGAATCTTAGTTTCTTGATGTTCTTCTGTTGATTTTAATTCGTCCAACTTAATACGGACAGAGTCAATCCACTGCTTATAAGGCTTAGCATTGGCAAAAGTATCTTTTAATTCTTTATCATCAATGATGCGACCTGCATCGAGATCAATCAAAAACATTTTGCCTGGTTGCAGACGCCATTTTTGAATAATCTTAGATTCAGGGATTGGCAATACACCAGATTCAGATGCCATCACCACTAAATCATCATCGGTGACGATATAACGCGCTGGACGCAAACCATTTCTATCTAAAGTACCGCCTATATGACGACCATCAGTGAATGCCATCGCAGCAGGACCATCCCATGGCTCCATCATTGCAGCATGGTATTCATAGAATGCACGACGATTGTCATCCATCAGTGTGTGATTTTCCCAAGCTTCAGGAATCATCATCATCATGGCTTGCGCAATTGGATATCCAGCCATCACCAGCAATTCCAACGCATTATCGAAACACGCTGTATCTGACTGACCTTCATAAATCAGTGGGAATAATTTTTGTAAGTCTTCACCCAACACTGCGGATTTCATCACGCCTTCACGAGCACGCATCCAATTGAAATTACCTTTAACAGTATTAATCTCACCGTTATGCGCAAGCAAACGATAAGGATGCGCTAATGGCCATTCAGGGAAAGTGTTGGTAGAAAAACGTTGATGCACTAATGCCAGTGCAGAGATACATTTAGGATCTTGTAAATCACGGTAGTAGACACCGACTTGATCTGCCAACAACAAACCTTTGTAGACCACTGTGCGTGCTGACATCGAAGGCACAAAAAATTCTTTGCCATGCAATAAATTCAAAGCTTGAATTGCATGACCGGATGCTTTACGAATCACATACAGTTTGCGCTCTAGTGCATCGGTCACCATGATGTCTTGACCACGACCGATAAATATTTGACGGATCACAGGCTCTTTTTCGCGCACTGTGGGTGACATAGGCATGTCTGTATTCACAGGCACATCACGCCAACCTAATACCACTTGTCCTTCTGCATGGACTGCACGTTCTATCTCTTGTTCACAAGCGATACGCGATGCATTTTCCTTAGGTAAGAACACCATGCCTACGCCGTACTCACCAGGTGGCGGTAAATGCACACCCTGCTTGACCATCTCATCACGATAATACTGATCTGGAATTTGTATCAGTATGCCTGCGCCATCACCCATTAACTTGTCCGCGCCCACTGCACCGCGGTGATCTAAGTTTTGCAGAATGAGCAGACCTTGCTCAACGATAGAGTGACTTTTCTGTCCTTTGATATGCGCAATAAAACCTACGCCACAGGCGTCATGTTCATTTTTTGGGTCGTACAGTCCTTGGGCTTGCATCGCAATTCTCCACAGCCATTTTCAATAGAACCGTGAAGGATAGAGCAAGGTCTGCCGCACATCAATCAAAAATAAATAGGGTCTGAACCTATTTTAATATGGCATCTAAATGGTGCAAATTTAATTAGGGACAGAATAATAGGGATATGGCTTATAGCCTGATATTGGCACTAAGGCACTCAAGACACTGACTAAATTTTGATGTCTTTAAGCAACTTTATCGAATTAGCTGGCCTGCCGCGAGGGGCTGGAGACAGTCTACGCGGGGTTAACTTACCCAATTGCCGCTTGAAATCCTCAGAACCTAAGGCCCAGGCTTTTTGGGTAGCAGTCTCAATTTCCTCCACCAAACTGGCTTGCGGCACAAATTCAGACAAAGTTTTATAGGCAGCCTCGCGCTGAAAAGGCGTATTCCCCAAAGCCCAGTATTCAGGATGGTCAGTAATAAGGGGATTTTTTTCTAGACCGATGTGATGTGCATGACTAGACCAAGGATAGCTCGCTAATTCTGCGCTCAACCCTGCTGCTATGGATTGGTATTCCATCATGATGCAACAAGGTAAAAAATACTGGGACGCCTCCAACACCGTCGCTCTAAAGCGACCATCCCACAAACTGCCTGACCGAGCATGACGCGCATTGAAGTAAGGAACGTAGTGACGACCCAAGGCTTGCATCATTTTTCCCAAGCCCTGTTCTGTAGCTGGTGTGGCCAGCAACTG
>JAXISQ010000172.1:0-4377 GCA_034680505.1 Noviherbaspirillum sp. | reverse complement strand
ATCAACTGTCAGAAACGCAGTGTGTTTGTTGAGTGGATTGCCACTGCCATCAGGCACACAGTCTTCAGGTAAAACAACTGGCAAATCTTTTTCTGGTACAGGTACATCACCACAGCTTGTGCAGTGAATAATAGGAATCGGTGTGCCCCAATAACGCTGACGTGAAATGCCCCAGTCACGCAGACGATAGGTAATTTTTTTCTCACCCAATGTTTGTGCAGCTAAATCAGTTGCAACTGCATCGACAGCTTGTTGGTAATGCAGGCCATTATATTTTTCTGAGTTGATGCATACACCATGCTCTTTGTCGGCATACCATTCTTGCCATGCATCGGTGCTAAATGTTTTGTTTTCAACTTGAATCACAGGTTGAATAGTTAAGGCATATTTTTTTGCGAAAGCAAAATCACGTTCATCATGTGCTGGCACGCCCATGACAGCGCCATCACCATAAGTGATCAACACATAATTGCCCACCCAGACTTCGATTTCTTTGCCAGTGATTGGATGTGTGACAAACAAACCGGTAGGCATGCCTTTCTTTTCCATCGTTGCCATGTCGGCTTCGATCACACTACCTTGTTTACATTCAGCGATGAAAGCAGCTAATGCAGGATTATTTTGTGCTGCATGCGTTGCTAAAGCGTGTTCTGGTGCGACAGCACAGAAAGTCACACCCATGATGGTGTCAGCACGGGTGGTGAATACCCACAGCTTGCCTTCATTAATGAGTTGATTGTGACTATCGTGAATTTTATGAGGGAAGGCAAAACGCACACCGGTTGATTTACCTATCCAGTTCGATTGCATAATACGAACGCGCTCTGGCCAACCTGGTAATTTGTTTTCTACATGGTCTATTAATTCTTCAGCATAGTCGGTGATGCGCGCGTAATACATAGGAATTTCGCGCTTTTCAATTAAGGCACCTGAACGCCAACCGCGGCCATCGATGACTTGTTCATTTGCCAGCACGGTTTGATCGATAGGATCCCAATTCACTGTGCCGGTTTTTTTATAAATGATGCCGCGTTCCAGCATCTTTAAAAACATCCACTGATTCCACTTGTAATACTCAGGACGGCATGCCGTCATTTCGCGCGACCAGTCTATAGCCAAGCCCATAGACTGCATCTGCTTTTTCATGGTCTCGATATTCGAGTAAGTCCATTGCGCAGGCGGTACACCATTTGCCATGGCAGCATTCTCAGCCGGCATACCAAAAGCATCCCAACCCATAGGCATTAAGACGTTATAACCATTCATACGCAGATGGCGTGCCATCACATCATTAATGGTGTAGTTGCGCACATGTCCCATATGCAGTTTGCCCGATGGGTAAGGCAACATGGAGCACGCATAGAATTTTTTCTTCTCGCGTCCCTGTGCATCTTTTGCACCTTCTACGACGGTATAGGCGTCAATTGCGCGCCAGTGTGCTTGTGCCTGTTGTTCGACTTCAGTCGGGCTGTATTTTTCTTGCATGGGAGGTGGAGCGCAGAGTAAGGATAGAACCCAAGATTATACCGGCTTGGCACTCTGAAATGGCTGGTTCTGATGGACTTGTGAGGCGAGAGTACGTGCTTATTTACTAAGCACGGCAGAGAAGGCAGTAAGGTGATGTAAGACGATCAGCCCAGTTTGCAAACAAGCGCAGAGTTAGACAGCAGAATGTGTCTGATTAATTCGGTTTAGTGACGAAAGCTATTTTTGAAATGCCATTATTTTGCGCACCTGCCATGACTTTAGCGATGACTTCATAGCGAGTCGATTTATCAGCACGCAAATGCAGTTCGGGTGTGGGTGTTTTTTGCGCTGCGATCACAAAACGATTGTTTAACTCTTGATCATTAATTTCAGCATTATTCCAAAACAGCTTACCTTCAGCATTGATAGAGAGGGTAATCGTCTCTGGTTTTTCTGGCGCAGCAGTGGATTGCGCATTCGGTAAATCTAGCTTCACTGCATGTGTGAAGAGCGGAGCTGTGATGATGAAGATCACCAATAGCACCAACATCACATCCACCATAGGAGTGACATTGATTTCAGCCATAGGAGCCTGATTATTATTTTCGTTGAATCCGCCGAATGCCATGATGAGTTTCCGATTTAGCTCGATTTACGGGTAGTGCTAACGCGTGCACCGGTTGTTAAATGCGCATGTAAGTCATGCGCAAAAGCATCGAGTTCAGCTAGCGTGAGTCGATTAACACGCGTAAAGCCGTTGTAGCCCAACACTGCTGGAATCGCAACCACCAAACCAATGGCGGTCATGATGAGTGCTTCACCCACTGGTCCCGCAACTTTATCGATTTGTATGGTGCCAGATGCTGAAACAGCAACTAGAGCATGGTATATGCCCCACACTGTTCCGAATAAACCAATAAACGGTGCAGTTGAGCCGACTGAAGCTAATAAGGTTAATCCGTTTTCCAGTCGCGAAGAAACGCGATTAATTTGCTGACGCAAAGTGCGTGTAATTAATTCACCCGGATCGATAGATGCATTCAAAGAACCTGCTTTTACATGCACGGCCTCGACTGCATGTGAAGCTAGAGGTGAATAAACTTGTTCGGTGTCGGCATGGCTTAGTGCAGCAATTGCATCTGGCATGCTAGGCGCATCCCAAAAATGTTCCACTGCAATCGCACTGCGTCGAATACGCCATGAAGTCCACGCTTTAGAAATAATGTAATACCAGCTGATGACTGACATCAGTAGCAGTATGTAAGCCACAGAATGGGAGATAGCATCGCCCTGCGCCCAGTAATGGGCAAAGCCTAAATTGTTATTCACAGTGTCGTTCATGCTGGTTCGCTTAATTAGGTGAGCTTTGTAGTTTAAAGGGAATAGGAACTTGATACCACTCGTCTATCGCTTTGCCATCACTGGTAGCAGGATTGAAGTGCCAACTTTTTACTGCTTCCACGGCTGCTTGATCGAGTCTAGGAAAACTACTACTAGATTTTACTTCTACTGCGCCTGCTGTGCCGTCTGCTTTGACAAGTACGCGTAATACGACTGTGCCTTGTTCACCCAGTCGCTTAGACATGTTGGGATAGATGGGTTTGGCATTGCTCGCACTGTAGCTGGCAGAAATAGAAACATCTGTTTTAGCAGGCGCTGTCACGACTGGGGCAGGCGCAGGAGCGGGTGGCGCAGGCGGAGTAGGCGTAGTCGGTGCAGACGGTGCAGACGGTGCAACAGGGGCGGCCTGCGTGACAACTGCAGGAGCGGTAACTTTGCTAGGTGCAGGTGTGGGTTGTGGTGCGGGTTCAGGTGTTGCCACCGGTTGCGGACGCACTTGCGGTGGAGTGGGTTTAGCAGGTTGAGGCTCAACGGTTCTAGGTGTGGGTTGTGATTGCATGAACTCCACTAACACCGGTGGTGTATCAGGTGGTGTGATTTTATGTTCCATTAAACCAAGCATGAATAGCAAAGCCAGTATTACATGCAGCAATACCGTGGCAGTGATAGCAGCGCCTGAACGCAATGAAATCATGATGAAAATAAAACCTTAGCTAGGACAGCAAGTTGGTTCAACGCAGACCGAGCACGTCTTGCATATCGTATAAACCAGTAGCTTTATTTTGCAGAAAACGTGCAGCGCGTAAGCTGCCATGTGCGTAAGTGACGCGGCTAGAGGATTTATGCGTAATTTCTATACGCTCACCTATACCAGCAAATAACACAGTATGGTCACCCACAATATCGCCACCACGAATCGTGGCAAAACCGATAGAAGAGGGATCACGTTCGCCAGTGACACCTTCACGGGCAAAAACACCATCTTTTTTCAGATCGCGTCCGAGTGCATCAGCAATCACTTCGCCCATTTTTAAAGCGGTGCCTGAAGGTGCATCGACTTTATGTCTATGATGGGCTTCTATGATTTCAATGTCATAGCCATGCGAAAAACTTTTCGCTGCCAGTTCCAATAATTTCATCGTGACATTGACACCCACGCTCATGTTGGGAGCAAACACAATGGCTGTTTTTTTTGCAGCAGCTTCAATAGCAGCTTTGCCAACATCATCAAAACCCGTAGTGCCGATAATCATTTTGATACCGTGCTCTGCGCAATAAGCGAGATGATGCAAGGTGCCTTCAGGACGTGTGAAGTCGATTAAAAATTGCGACTGCGCTAAGCCTTTGTTTAAATCGGATTCAATTAAGACGCCTGCAGGCTGACCCAGAAAGGCTGCAGCATCAGTACCTACACTCGGAGAAGATGCCACATCGAGTGCACCAGTGAGAGTGGTGTCAGGATCATGGACGATAGCTTCAATTAGCATACGTCCCATACGGCCGGAAGCACCGGCTACTGCAATTTTCATTACATTCATCGCTGTCTTAATAGAGTCGTGTTATTTTTTT
>JAXISQ010000171.1:0-4387 GCA_034680505.1 Noviherbaspirillum sp. | reverse complement strand
TCGCACCAGATTCACAGGACCATCAACTGGATAAAGAAAATCTGGTTCTATATTAAATTGCGTGAGTAATAATTGCGCTAAATGTTCAGGACAATTTTTCGCTACTTCTAATCTAACGCCAAATCCAAACTGTCTGGTTTGCAATTCACCTTTGAGTGCTTGACGTAAATTCTTTACCTCTTCTTCATCTACCCATAAATCACTATCTCGTGTAACACGAAATTGTGAATACGCCATCACTTCTCGACCAGGGAAAATATCAGCGATATGCGCGTGTATGATTGAAGACAATAAACACAAGACAATTTTTCCACCCGAGATTTCTTCAGGCAAGCATATGATGCGCGGCAATACGCGTGGAGCCTTCATGACAGCGATAGAACTATTGCGGCCAAATGCATCTTTACCAGCCAATTCAACTACAAAATTTAAACTTTTGTTGACGATTTGCGGGAAAGGATGTGAAGGATCTAATACGATGGGTGTAAGTAAGGGACGAACTTCACGTTCAAAATAATCTCTTACCCAAGCTCGTTGTGCATCACTGCGCTCATGATGACGCAATAAGAGCACACCTTCTTTAGCCAAAGCCGGCAATATAGTTTCATTTAATACGGCATACTGACGTTTAACTAAGGCATGGCATTCAGGACTCATACCTTCTAGATCTTTTTTAAATCCCGTATATTTTGAGCCAGTTTGATGACGATTTCTCGCCATTAAACTTGCTATACGTACTTCAAAAAATTCATCTAAATTACTACTGACTATACAAAGATAACGTAGTCGCTCTAGTAAAGGGATAGAGGGATCCTCGGCCTGCGCTAATACCCGTCGATTAAATGCGATTTGTGAAAGCTCACGATTAAGTAAACGCGCATCTACCGTAGGTTTACCATAGGGATGTTCAGCTTGGACAGACTGGTTCATTGTATGGTCTTTGATGGATTGTTCATTGTTGGCAGTGTAAGTAGCCTGTATGACAATTTAATGACGGGTAATTTAAATCTGACTAATCCCTGACAATGTAACTATGTTGAAACAATCGCACTATATATTTCGTTCAGTTTCATTCGTTTAATGTTAAGGAGCTTCCATGCTAACTAAGCGCATTATTTCTGGCGTAGCCCTCGCGGCATCAAGTATTGTTTTTTCATTAACAGCGCACGCTGCTGATTTGACAGGTGCTGGCGCTACTTTTCCTTATCCTATTTATTCTAAATGGGCTGAGGCTTATAAAGCTGCAACTGGTATTGGCCTAAATTATCAGTCTATCGGTTCTGGTGGCGGTATCAAGCAAATTAAAGCTAAAACCGTTGATTTCGGTGCTTCTGACATGCCTTTAAAGCTTGAAGAACTCGAAAAAGAAGGTTTAATGCAGTTCCCAGCAATTATTGGTGGCGTAGTACCTGTCATGAATCTGGACGGTATCGCTCCTGGTCAATTAAAAATGACAGCGGATGTTATTTCAGCAATACATTTAGGCAAAATCACTAAGTGGAATGCTCCTGAAATTGCTGCTTTGAACCCTGGTGTGACTCTTCCTGCACTGGCAATCACCGTTGTACATCGCGCTGATGGTTCAGGCACCACATTCTTGTGGACAGACTTCCTCTCCAAAGCAAATGCTGATTTTAAGGCAGCTGTTGGTTCAGGTACTGCTGTTAAATGGCCAACTGGTGTAGGTGGCAAAGGTAACGAAGGCGTAGCTGCAAACATTCAGCGTATCAAAGGTTCTTTTGGCTATGTTGAATATGCGTATGCTAAGAAAAACAAAATCGTTCACGCTCAATTGAAAAACTTGGACGGTCAGTTTGTTCAACCTGACGACGAAACATTTAAAGCTGCAGCAGCGAATGCTGATTGGAATTCTGCACCTGGCATGTTCTTGGTGTTGACCAATCAACCAGGTAAAGCAAGCTGGCCTGCAACAGGTGCTTCATTCATCATCATGCACAAAACCCAAGCTGAAGGTTTAACCGGTCGCGCAGTATTGAAATTCTTTGACTGGTCATTCAAGAACGGTAGCGGCATGGCAACTGAACTTGATTATGTTCCTATGCCACCAGCAGTTGTTAAGCTGATTCAAGACAACTGGAAATCACAGTTGAAAGATGCAAGCGGCAAAGCAATTTGGTAATTGTTATGTTTCAAATTAAAACGGACCTTAGGGTCCGTTTTTTTATGGCCAGTTGATTTTGCGATATCGTTCATCAAAGTTGTAGGAAGCAATGCATTGCGCCCCGCTTGGATTAATTGCGGACGATTACGCTGCGCTAATCGTCCCTACGAGTCTCTGAATCGCAGTGCTGTAGGAATGATGTGAATTTAGTCTTTGTAGGAACGATTAGCGTAGCGACATCGTTCATCAAAATTGTAGGGCGCAATGCATTGCGCCGAATGCGATGCAGCTACAACAAAAAAAATTTCGAATAAAATTTCATTTGCAAACATCACTGGAGACACTTCAATGATGAGAGTCGCCTGTATAAACCGAGACTCCATACGGCGCAATACATTGCGCCCTACTTTGCAGTTGGTATGACTGAGGACGACCAGATTCGACTACAGCGATGCAGGTATGAAGTTCTGATCAGTGACTACTAATTTAGGAGGGAATTGGACTATGAATGCACTACCCTGTCCTACTTCAGACTCGATGTTTAATTGCGCTTCATGCCTAATCAATACATGTTTAACAATCGCTAAACCTAAACCTGTGCCTTGTGTTTCACGTGATCGACCTTTATCAACACGATAAAAGCGTTCAGTTAATCGTGCGATATGTTCAGGTCGTATGCCGATACCATTATCTCGCACGATAAATCGTGGACCTTCAGGATGCTGCTCCCAAATAATGTCTATCTTGCCGCCATCTGGCGTATAGCGAACTGCATTGGTAACGAGGTTAGCAAAAGCACTGTGTAATTCATCACTGCCGCCCATGAGATCAGGCCCATTCATGCTCAATGAAATTTCATGTCGCCCGCCAGAGAGGGCAATACTATCGCGCTGTATTTGTTGCAACAGCATAGCGATTTTTACTGGCTCTGGTCGTACCGGATGATCTATCGCTTCTAGTCGAGTTAAAGACAACATGTCTTCCACTAGATTTTGCATACGCTTACCTTGATCTACCATTAAATCTAGATGCTGCTTTCTGGTTTCAGCATCTAGATCAGGTTGCATGGCAGCGATTTCTAAAAATCCATTAATAACTGTCAGTGGTGTGCGCAATTCATGTGAAGCATTCGCAATAAAATCGCGTCGCGTTTGATCGAGTCGATCGGTATCCGTCACATCGTGGGTCACAAGAATTTGTCTACTTTGTTCAAACGGAATCAAATGAATAATGAGCTTACGTTCAGCCAAAGTCATGCTTAATGGTTTTTCGTATTTACCTAAGATGATGTAGTCAATAAACTCAGGACTACGTATCAAGTTAGTGACACGCATGCCTTTGTCGCGCTCTAAATTTAAACGCAAGTGTTTTTCTGCAAGTGGATTACACCACTCAAGAAATAACACATCATCCATGATGACTACGCCATCCGGTAATAAACTCATGGCTTGTCTAAAGCGCGATAACCATTCAGCTAAATCATTACGGTTTTTTTGATCTTCACGACGCAGTCTATAAAGTCGAGCAAAAATATCCGTCCAGGCACCAAAGCCATCAACCAATTTGATTTGATCGGGATTTTCTAGCCAAAGAGACAACTGATAGAGATATTGGAGCTGGATTAAGGCCAAGCCCAAGACGGCAATAAAACCAATCACAAAGCCAGCTGTTGAACCCCACCAATACCAACCTAAACCCATGGCAAAGGAGACCAACATCAGCCTTAATATGACTGGAATCCAGAATAAAGATCGTGGACTCATAGAAAGGAAATCGACTTATTTCTCAGAAAGCATGTAGCCTACACTACGAATGGTCTTAATGAGAAATTCTGCGTCGCCTAGCGCTTTACGCAGTCGCAAAATATGGACATCGACTGTACGCTCTTCTAAAACCACATGATCGCCCCAGACCTTATCCAGCAATTGGCTGCGAGAGAATACGCGCTCTGGATGAGCGATGAGGAATTTTAAAAGTTTGAACTCTGCATGGCCTATCTCAACCTGATTACCCTGCACATAGACGCGGCAACTGACTGGATCGAGCTCTAAGGGGCCGGCTGTCATCGCCATTTCCGCGTGTTCAGGCATTTTGCGGCGTATCACTGCCTTGATGCGTGCAGTCAGTTCACGTGGTGAAAAGGGCTTGGTGATGTAATCATCCGCGCCCTGATCTAGACCCGCCACTTTATCTTCTTCCATGCCTTTAGCAGTTAGCATAATGACGGGCAAATTGCTAAAGTTACGATCAGCACGAATACGACCC
>JAXISQ010000170.1:0-4400 GCA_034680505.1 Noviherbaspirillum sp. | reverse complement strand
TAAGCTAGGTAAACGTGTACTACAAATTGGTTGTGATCCTAAGCATGACTCCACATTCACCTTAACTAAAAAGTTAATGCCGACTGGAATTGATGTGTTGGAGTCCGTTGATTTTCATACGGAAGAATTGCGCGTAGAAGATTTTGTTTATGAAGGCTACAACGGTGTGATGTGTGTAGAAGCTGGTGGTCCACCAGCAGGTACAGGTTGTGGTGGCTATGTGGTAGGTCAGACAGTCAAGCTACTCAAAGAACATCATCTATTAGAAGACACCGATGTCGTGATCTTTGATGTATTGGGTGATGTGGTGTGCGGTGGCTTCGCTGCACCTTTGCAGCATGCAGATCGCGCATTGATAGTAACAGCGAATGACTTCGATTCTATCTTCGCTATGAATCGTATTGTGCAAGCAATAGGCGCGAAGGCAAAAAATTACAATGTAAGACTAGGTGGTGTGATTGCCAACCGCTCCGATGCGACAGATCAAATTGATAAATTTAATGAACGCGTCGGCTTAAAAACCATGGCACGTTTTCCATCCTTAGATGTGATTCGTCAAAGTCGTTTAAAAAAATCAACACTATTTGAAATGGATGAAACACCAGAGTTGTTAGCAGTGCAAAAAGAATATTTGCAATTAGCAGCAGCACTATGGGCAGGTACTGATCCTATCGAATGCGAAGCATTAAAAGATAGGGATATATTTGATTTGCTTGGTTTTGATTAATACAGCGAGTCCATCATGAACAGTCATACCTATCAAACTAAGCGCGGTCAGCTAGAAGAATATTTCGATCGCACAGCATCCGACGCATGGGCTAAGCTTACTTCGGATGCACCAGTCTCTGGCATACGTAAAACAGTACGCGCAGGACGTGATCGTATGCGTCAAACCTTGTTAGATTGGTTGCCACAAGATTTAGTTGGGCGTCGCATACTGGATGCAGGTTGCGGAACGGGTGCGCTTGCTGTGGAGTTGGCAAAACGTGGAGCACAAGTGGTTGCGATTGATTTGTCGCCAACCTTGGTGCAATTAGCCAATGAACGTATGCCAGCAGAACTCAGCGCTAGATTGGAATTTATTTCTGGCGACATGTTGGCACCTTCATTAGGACATTTTGATCATGTGGTCTGTATGGACTCTGTGATTCATTATGAAAAACACGACATGGTGCAGGTATTACACCAATTGACAGAGCGTACATCTCACTCTGTGTTGTTTACTTTCGCGCCGAGTAATCCTCTATTGGCCGCAATGATTCGTATAGGACGTATCTTCCCACGTGGAGATCGCGCACCTTTTATAGAGCCTGTATCGGAAAGTAATTTGCGCGTAGCGATAGGTAATGCAAGCTCACTACATGATTGGAAAATTAATCGCACAGAAAAAATTTCCAGTGGATTTTATACATCTCAGGCGATGGAAGTATGTAAAGCCTGATACAGATAGGACTAAGCTTAGAGATAGATGGTGGACATCATAGTGTCCACAAGCCTAGAACAAAGCAGTATTAATACGGAGAGCATCATGCATAATTCACCTAATGAGATTAATTCAGTCGAAGACGCTGCACGCAAAGCAGAGTCAAGCACTTTATTTTCGCCTAAATTTTATCGCACAGATTATGAAGCGATGAATCGCATTAATATCGAGCCAGTACGTGCTGAGTGGGATGCCATGATGGCTGAGTATGAGGGTGATAATAATCATGATCACTTTCAGCGCGATGCAACTTTTGCAGATGAAGTGCATGAACTCATGCCTAAGCTCACACCAGAGCTACGCCAAGAATTTTTAGATTTCTTAGTGAGTTCACTAACTTCGGAGTTTTCTGGTTGTGTGCTGTACAACGAAATTCGCAAGCATGTAGAAAATCCAGACATTAAACAATTGATGACTTACATGGCGCGTGATGAATCACGTCATGCAGGTTTTTTAAATTCAGCATTAAAAGATTTTGGTCTGGGTGTAGATCTGGGTAATTTAAAGCGTTCTAAGAAATATACGTATTTCAAACCTAAATATATTTTTTATGCGACTTATCTTTCAGAAAAAATCGGTTACGCAAGATATATAAAAATATTCCGTCAATTAGAACAACATCCTGAAAAACGTTTTCATCCTATCTTCCGCTGGTTTCAGCGCTGGTGTAATGATGAGTTCCGTCATGGTGAGTCTTTTGCATTAATCATGCGTGCAAATCCTGGTTTGCTTAAGGGTGGCAATTTGCTGTGGATACGATTCTTCTTGTTAGCAGTCTATGCAACGATGTATGTACGTGATCACACTAGACCTGAATTAAAGCAAGCTATGGGATTAGAGCCTGGTGAATATGATTTTGAAGTCTTTCGTATTACCAATGAAATCACGAAGCAAGTATTTCCTATCATGCTGGACATTGATCATCCAGAATTCCGTGCTGGTCTTGAACAGTTATTCGCTTGCACACAAAAAGCAAATGCAGGACGTGTAGCAGGAGGGATTGTTGGTCGAGTGCGTCAAGCTTATTGGGCAACTGCAGGCGTTTTAACTTTCGCTAAAATGTATTTTTTACCAGTTAAATCAAATGCGCTACCTGAAGAAGTAAGAATGGCACCCGCATGGTAAGACGTTAGAGATAAATAATGTCCCAGTATGTGCTTCCCGTGTTATTCACTCTTTTTATCTGGTGGTTTTCCACCGGAGTGATTTTGTATTTGGGACGTTTTCCACAAAAGACATTTAAGTGGATCATGCTGGCGTTTACCTTAGTGTTGGCATTTGCGCTAGTAGGCTTATCAATTTCCGCTAGCCACACTAATGTCGCATCTGCTTACTGCGCATTTACTTGTGCACTATTAGTGTGGAGTTGGCAAGAAGTCGCTTTCTTGCTGGGTTATGTAACTGGCGCACGTAAAAGCGAGTGTCCTATAGACAGTCGTGGCTGGCACAGAGCAAGGCTAGCAACCGAAACAATTTTGCATCATGAATTAGCCTTAGTCATTCTTGCACTGCTCGTTTTTGCAGTCAGTTGGAATCAGCCAAATCAAACAGGTTGGTGGACGTATTTAGTGCTTTGGTTTATGCGTTTGTCTGCAAAGTTAAATTTGTTTTTAGGTGTGCGCAATTTATCTGAAAACTTTTTGCCTAACCATCTGCGCTATTTGCAAAGTTATTTCACGCGTCGCTCATTTAATTGGTTGATGCCAGTCTCTGTACTAGCTGGTAGTGCTGTAGCACTACCGTTATGGTCGGCTGCTTTTTCACAAGTTGGCACTTATGCAGCGACGAGTTTATGTTTGGTTGCAGGATTGTTGACACTAGCGGTGCTTGAGCATTTATTCATGGTGTTGCCGTTACCTACAGCGTGGCTGTGGAAATGGGGCATGGGCGTAAAAGTCTAAGCTTACTTTGTCTAACTTAAACGACCTATAACATTCGCAATCAAATGAATGAATTTTTTTCCGATACCGGCATTATTGATATTGTCATAGCTTGTACCTTAGTGGAGTGGCTAGGGCTTTTTCTTTGGTATCGTTTTACTGGACGCGGACTAGCACCAGTTGAATTACGTTTTACATTGTTATCTGGTTTGTGTTTGATGCTTGCTGTGCGTTGTGCCTTATCAGGCTTACCGCAGTTTTTAGTCATGCTTACACTGTGCGCCGCTGGTGTGTCGCATGTTGCGGATATACGCAGGCGGTGGAAGTCCTAATCTTATTTTCTTAGACTGATCTTCATGGCAGCCCCTTTTCCTTTTTCAGCCATCGTCGGACAAGACGAAATGAAACGTGCCGTTTTGGTAGCAGCGGTTGATCCTAGTGTGGGCGGCGTATTGGTATTTGGTGATCGCGGCACGGGCAAATCAACTGCAGTCAGAGCATTAGCTGCATTGCTACCAAAAATGCGTGCAGTTGCGGGATGTGTATATGGTTGTGACCCACAAGTAGGCACACCATCATGTGAAGAGTGTGCAAAATTAAAAGCCAAGGGTGAACCTAAAAGCGTATTAAAGCCTGTGCCTGTAGTGGACTTACCATTAGGTGCGACTGAAGATCGCGTAGTCGGCGCACTGGATTTAGAGCGTGCTTTATCACAAGGCATAAAAGCATTTGAGCCTGGATTATTAGCGCGTGCTAATCGTGGATTTTTATATATCGATGAAGTGAATTTATTAGAAGATCACTTAGTTGATTTATTAATCGACGTCGCAGCTTCCGGTGAAAACATGGTTGAACGTGAAGGCTTATCAGTGCGACATCCAGCGCGATTTGTGTTGGTGGGTAGTGGTAATCCTGAAGAAGGTGAATTGCGCCCACAATTACTGGATCGCTTTGGTTTAGCAGTTGATGTACAAACACCGACTGAACTCGCATTACGGATAGAAGTCGTCAAGCGCCGTGATGCCTATGAAAATAAT
>JAXISQ010000169.1:0-4422 GCA_034680505.1 Noviherbaspirillum sp. | reverse complement strand
ACCAGCGCGTGATTTCACATCCGAAGGATTGACGCCACTAAAAGCCATCTTGACTCTGACTTCACCTACTTGTGGTTGTGGGTCAGGCTTGGTGACGATCTTTAATACTTCAGCTGCTGGGCCTTTGCTGGTGTAGATCGCTGCACGCATAGTGTTCTTTCGTTTTAATTAAAATAAGCCAACGACATCACCGGCTTCATTGACATCAATTTTTTCTGCACTAGGAATTTTTGGTAAGCCCGGCATGGTCATGAGATCGCCACACACCATGACGATAAATTGTGCACCTGCATTCAATCTCACCTCACGTACGTTCAAGACGTGTCCACTCGGTGCGCCACGCAATGTCGCATCACCAGAAAATGAGGATTGAGTTTTAGCGACACAGATAGGATAGTGTCCATAACCCTCGTCTTGCCATTTCTGTAGTTGCTGTTTAATTTTTGCGGGAATGGAAACGCTGGCAGCGCTATAAATTTGGGTAGCGATTTTTTCTACTTTAGTGATGAGCGTGTCGGCATCTTCGTAGATAAATTTTTGTGTGGAAGGCGCTTCAGCCATTTTTACAACTTCATGTGCTAATTCTTCTGCACCTTTGCTGCCGTTTGCCCAATGCGTAGCAAGCACAACTTTAACGCCCAATTCTTGCATGCGTT
Organism: Noviherbaspirillum sp.; assembly: GCA_034680505.1. Taxonomy (GTDB): domain Bacteria; phylum Pseudomonadota; class Gammaproteobacteria; order Burkholderiales; family Burkholderiaceae_D; genus Pernthalerella. The sequence goes on along the minus strand of JAXISQ010000169.1, from coordinate 3,766 downwards.
CAGTGAGTAATTTTATTTCTGCATCAGTGTCATTGGTGAAGCGATTAATCGACACAATGGCAGGTAAACCATAATGATTACGTACATTACTGACATGACGTTCTAAATTCACCAGACCTTTTTTTAGTGCATCGAGATTTTCACCGTTCAAATCAGCGACATTCACACCACCGTGATATTTCAATGCACGTATGGTCGCAACGATCACACAGGCTGAAACTTTCAATCCCGCTTTACGACATTTAATGCTGATGAATTTTTCTGCACCGAGATCTGCACCAAAGCCTGCTTCAGTGACAACATAATCCGCGAGTTTTAATGCGCTTTGGGTAGCAATCACTGAATTACAACCATGTGCAATATTTGCAAACGGACCACCATGTACAAACGCAGGATTGTTTTCTAGTGTTTGTACTAGATTTGGTTTGAGTGCATTTTTTAATAATACGGTCATGGCACCATGTGCATTTAAATCACGAGCGCGTATGGCTTTTTCAGTGCGGGTATAACCAATAACGATATCGCCTAGTCTTTCTTTTAAATTATTAATAGAAGTAGCAAGACAGAAAATCGCCATCACTTCGGAGGCGACCACAATATCAAAACCATCTTCACGTAAAAATCCATTTGCAACACCGCCTTGACCTATGACGATTTTACGTAGAGCGCGGTCATTAATATCGACGACGCGTTTAAAAGCGATACGGCGTGGATCGATATCCAGCGCATTACCATGATGGATATGGTTGTCTATCATCGCAGCTAATAAGTTATTCGCTAATGCGATGGCAGCAAAGTCACCGGTGAAATGCAGATTAATATCTTCCATAGGCACGACCTGCGCATAACCACCGCCGGTTGCGCCACCTTTCATACCAAACACAGGGCCGAGTGATGGCTCGCGCAGGCACATAATGGTTTTTTTACCAATTGAATTTAAAGCATCACCTAAACCAACCGTGGTAGTGGTTTTACCTTCACCAGCTGGAGTGGGGCTAATGGCGGTCACTAAAATGAGTTTGCCATTTGGTTTGTCGTGTAATTGATCGAGATATTCGAGCGCGATTTTGCCTTTGTAATGGCCATAGGGCTCGATATATTCATCAGCTATGCCGATATGCGTTGCAATATCGGTAATTTTTTTCATTTTTGCTTTTTGTGCAATCTCGATATCACTTTGCATAATCTGTCCCAGAGTTGTTTTAAATTATAGAAAGTCGCAATTCTATAGTGCCTCTGGAAGAATTTAAACTTGATTTATGCTTGCAGCATACTTAACTAATTTCTAATGGTTTTCTGCTATCTCTTATGGCCAGACTATAGGAAGCAGCGACCTCTGTTAAACTTGTGGTTAATTATTTAAACGCCGATAACTCTTAGTTAATGAGATTGCATCGGAACTCTATTCTTACTATCTTCAGGAATTACTATGCCCGGTTTGCTGCCTCATGTTGATCCCGATGGTCTGCTGGAATTTTCAGTGGTTTATACGGACCGCTCTCTGAATCACATGTCCAAAGCGTTTCAAAAAGTTGTTACCGATATTTCGGCAATTTTAAAAGAGGTTTACAACGCTAAATCTGCTGTTGTGGTTCCAGGTAGTGGTACCTATGGCATGGAAGCGGTAGCGCGTCAGTTTGCAACCAACAAAAAATGCATGGTGATACGCAATGGTTGGTTTAGTTACCGTTGGACGCAGATTTTTGAAATGGGCGGCATCTCGAAAGACTTACACGTGATTAAAGGTAGTCAACGTGTGAATGAATTTGAAGGTGCATTCGCACCTCCACCAATTGATGAAGTAGTAGCGTGGATTAAAAAAGAAAAACCAGAAGTCGTGTTCGCTCCCCATGTGGAAACATCAGCCGGTATGATTTTGCCGCCAGAGTATTTGCGCGCTATTGGTGATGCTGTCGAATCTGTAGATGGTTTGTTTGTATTGGACTGTATTGCGTCGGGTGCAATGTGGGTGGACATGAAAGCATCGAAAGTGGATGTGATTATCAGTGCACCACAAAAAGGGTGGAGTAGTTCACCTTGCTGTGCCTTGATTCCTTTAAGTGAGCGTGCACGCGCTAAGATTGATGCAACAACGAGCACTAGTTATTCTTGTGATTTGAAAAAATGGCTGCAAGTCATGGAAACCTATGAAGGTGGTGGCCATGTGTATCACACCACGATGCCTACTGATTCTCTGAAAATTTTGCGTGATGTGATGCAAGAGACGCGTGAGATTGGTTTTGCTAAGTTAAAACAACATCAAGAAGAGCTGGGTCAAAAAGTGCGTCACTTGTTAGAGCAAAAAGGCTTTAAGAGTGTGGCTGCGGCAGGTTTTCAAGCACCGTGTGTGGTGGTGAGTTACACAGCAGATCCTGAGATTCAAAACGGTAAAAAATTCATGGCATTAGGTATGCAAACTGCTGCAGGTGTGCCTTTGCAATGTGATGAAAGACCAGATTTCCGTACTTTCCGTATTGGTTTATTTGGTTTAGAAAAATTGCAGCACATTGATCGTACAGTGAAGCATTTATCTGATGCGCTGGATAAGCTCAGTTAATTTATTTAATTAACTGAAGTCAAAAAACCGCTGATGTAATCATCAGCGGTTTTTTTATGTGCATTACAAACTCACACGGAATGGCGTGAAGTTCGTATCGTTATCGAAGTAATCTTCTTGTTCTTTATTTTTTAGCCACGCCACGACTTTGTAAGTAACAGGTGTCATGATGACTTCCCAACCTGTCTTTAAAAAATACTGCGCAATAGCGACTGCAATTACTTGTTCAGTGGGCCAGATTGCATAAAACGCCAACATATAAAACAAAGAAGAATCTATCGCTTCACCCACAGCTGTTGAGCCTATGGTGCGCATCCACAGATGTTTACCTGCAGTGCGTATCTTAAGTTTAGCCATCACATAGCCATTCGCTAAACTACCTGCCCAAAATGCAGTAATAGACGCAATGACGATACGCCATGTATTGCCAAATACCGTTTCTAAACCATGTTGATATTCCTGCATATAGGCATTTTGTGCAGGAGTGAGCGAGACTACAACTAGCGACATAACAGCTGCAAAACTTAAAGCAGCAAAGCCTGCCCAGACTGCACGTCTATCATGGGCATAGCCATACACCTCGGTGAGGATGTCACCAAATAAATAAGAGATTGGGAAAAATAAAATGCCAGCACCGTAGGTGACTTCACCTAGCCATGGCAGCGTGATGGTGGCAGCTTTACCAGCACCAATTAAATTTGAACAGAGTAAGACGGTAACAAAGGCGACTAGCAGTAAATCGTAATAGCGGTAGCGTCGTGTGCTGGACTTCAGTTCAGAATGTTGCATGACGCTTTAAGCCTTACATTTTTGTTTTGCATGAACCAGGTTCAGAAAGCAATTTTGGTCGGTAGTAAGAGAAACGCTTTTTATCTACTGCATCAAGATCTTGCTGAGTGAGATAACGACCGCTATTGGTCATGTATTCATTGGCCATTAAAAAATTACCCGTATCGAGTTCGATTTTGTACCAATACTGCTCAATGAAGAGACTATCAATGCGTGTTCTGTCTTCGTGGGCAATGATCATTTTGTCATTCCACTTGTCGACGACAATAGCGATATCAGGGCCATCATCTGGGCCTTTGCGTCGCATGGTTTTTTTAGTGGGATCGGCATAGAAAATAAATTGGCATAGCGCGGTGTTTTCCGTACATATCCATTTATTACGTCCCATAGCCAGCGTGGCACAGTTGAAAGTCATTGCTT
>JAXISQ010000168.1:0-4444 GCA_034680505.1 Noviherbaspirillum sp. | reverse complement strand
TGCAGGGAAAATGGAGATGCGGCCTTCTTCTAAAGGCACTTATCTATCCTTAACTGTCACAGTGCGCGCTACGAGTCGCGAACAATTAGATAATCTATATCGTGCACTTTCTTCACACCCTATGGTGAAAGTTGTTCTGTAATTGAGAGCTAGTATTCATGTCTGATGTAACACTCTTAGATCGCGGACTTGAACCCTATGCAGTCACTTATGCTGCCATGCGTGAATTTACTGACAACAGGAATTCCACTACGCCTGATGCAATATGGATCGTGCAACATCCTCCCGTGTTTACCTTGGGATTGGCAGCTGACTCCTCGCATATATTGAACGCATATCACATTCCTATTGAGCAGTCGGATCGTGGTGGTGAAGTGACTTATCACGCAGAAGGTCAGGCAATTCTTTATTTGTTGTTTGATTTACGACGTAAAGATAAAAAAAATCTTTTACCTCGTGAATTTGTAAGGGCTATAGAACAAGCTGTGATAGATACACTAGCGGCGTATAATTTGCATACTGAACGACATGCTGGTGCGCCCGGAATTTATTTGGCAGATGGTGAATATCAGGGTGCAAAAATAGCAGCGCTAGGTTTAAAGATACGCGGCAATGGATGTACTTATCATGGTGTTGCACTCAATGTCGCTATGGACTTAACCCCATTCACATGGATTAACCCTTGTGGTTATGCTGGGCTAACTACGGTTGATTTGCGCACGCTAGGCATACATCTGCCTTTACATGATGTACAACAATCTCTCGCTTCATCACTACTACAACATTTAAAAGGATAGGCATTAACTTATTCTTGTTAGCGTCTAATTTCGAACATGCAAAAAGCTACTGCGACCAGTTCATCTGACTTACAAACTTACGATGCCAACGCTAAGCAAAAAGGCGCAGGTAAAACATCGCGTATACCTATTAAGATTATTCCCGCCGAAAAATTAGCTAAGCCTGATTGGATAAGAGTTAAGGCTGCTTCTCCCACTACGCGTTTTTATGAAATCAAAGATATTCTGCGTGCGAATAAATTAGTGACTGTTTGCGAAGAAGCTTCTTGCCCCAACATAGGTGAATGCTTTGGCAAGGGCACTGCGACATTTATGATCATGGGTGATAAATGTACACGTCGCTGCCCCTTTTGTGATGTGGGGCATGGAAGACCTGATCCACTCGACATACACGAACCAGAAAATCTTGCAAAAACTATTGCAGCATTAAAACTGAAGTATGTCGTCATCACTTCAGTAGATCGTGATGATTTACGTGATGGTGGTGCTGCGCATTTTGTGGAATGTATACAGCGCGTTCGTGCATTATCTCCGACTACACAAATTGAAATTCTTACGCCTGATTTTCGTGGCCGTATGGATAGAGCCTTAGAAATCCTCAAGCTAGCTCCACCAGATGTCATGAATCATAATCTTGAAACTGTGCCTAGGCTTTATTTAGAAGCACGACCAGGTTCAGATTACGCTTACTCGCTCAACCTATTAAAACGTTTTAAAGAACTTCATCCCAACACACCAACGAAATCCGGCATCATGGTGGGTCTAGGTGAAACGGATGAAGAGATTTTGCAAGTCATGCGCGACTTACGTGCGCATCAAGTCGACATGCTTACCATCGGACAGTATTTAATGCCTAGTGGCGATCACATCCCCGTTAGACGATATGTTCATCCTGACACTTTCAAGATGTTTGAAGAAGAAGCTTATAAAATGGGATTTCAGCATGCTGCTGTTGGCGCCATGGTGCGCAGCTCATATCATGCTGATGTACAAGCGCACAGCGCGGGCTTAACTAGTCACTCATGATTTCTTTAAATTTAATTTAAGCAGTCGACATAGCCAGAGGCGAGATTTCTTTTGCAATAATCTTTGCTATTTGCTTTTCTGCCATTCGCAAATCATATGCAGCTTGCAAAGCAAGCCACCCTTGTGCTTCAGCTCCGAAATATCGCTCCAGTCTTAAAGCGGTATCTGCCGATATACCTCTTTTACCATCGACAATTTCACGTAATCGAGAATAAGGTACATGCAGTGCAAGCGATAAAGCTCGCACACTAACTCCCATAGGCTTGATGTAATCTTCTAGCAAAATTTCACCAGGATGTATTGGACGCATTCCATTTTTAAACATAAAGATTCTCTTAAAGTTAAATTAATGCGGATCTTCAATCACAACATCATAAGGTCCGTTCTGACCCCACTTGAAGGTCAATCGCCACTGTTCATTGATACGGACATGCCAAGCTCCACCGTACTCTTTTAAATCGTTTCCTGGCGGAGCTTTCATAAATCCCAATGACGGTGCCGAATCAAGTTGCGCTAATTTTCTTTCTGCTACTTTTTTGATGTTTGCAAATCGAGTGCTACGACCTGTAATAAACAATGCTTGAGTGTCACTGCATGCAAATGATTGAATTGCCATAATTAGAATATTAACTGTTAAACGGTTAACAGTCAAAAGGTCGAGCTTGGCTTTATGATATTTACAACGAGATCAGGAAAATAATTTCATTCTGGGCTATTGCCAGTTTTGATGTGTGCTAATAGCATAATAGAAACTATTTACTTATGCTGCATTTATGGAAGATTTATATTTAACTCAGACTACGAACACTCTCAAGCTGCCAAAGTATCTTCTAGTAGTTTATGCAATGCTGGGAAATCCGGCGTGCCTGTGTAGCGTTTAATTATTTGTCCATGCTTATTAATTAAAAAAGTCGTGGGTGTCAGATTGACTTCGCCAAATGCACTCGCTAATTTGCCATCACCATCTAACGCCACTTTAAACGGTAGCGCATAGTCTTTGACATAATGCTGCACTTGTTGTGGTGGGTCATAACTCATAGCCACAGCAACTAACTCCAAACCATTCGCTTTGTATTTATTGTAAGTTGCCGTTAATTGCGGCATTTCTTCTTTGCATGGTCCGCAACTGGTAGCCCAAAAATTCACTAAGACCACCTTGCCATGTAATGACGCTGTTGTGATTTCTTCTCCACTAATGGTTTTGTATGTAACTGCTGGCGCAGTTTCTTTTTTTCCAAGCCAATTTAATGCGCCGTACAACACGATACCTAGCAGGGCTAGTAGCAACATGATTTGGATTAGGCTTAATCCTTTTGCATAACGCGTTCTATCTTTTTGATTCGATTCTTGCTCTGTTTTATTTTCAATATCGTTCATAAACTAATTCATACTTAATGGTTTAAAAAATTACTTTGATTTTAACTACTTGTACTAAGACAGTGATTATTCTTTTTTCTGCTCTGGTGCTGCTTTTTTCTGTAGCTCTTGTAGTTCGTCTTCACCTATATATTCAAATAATTTCACGATTTTTCTTATACCACCACCTGTACGGCTAGCCACCTCTGCATAAATTTTTGATTCGCGTTGTGTTACTCGACCCATCAAATACACCACACTACGATCTGTATGTACTTTTACTGCATTCACATAAATATCTTTAGTATCAATAATAGATGCCTGAACTTTTGCAGTAATGGCTAAATCATTAGAACGTGCGCCAAAGCTAGACAAGGGAGCAACCACGATTTCATTCGTAATAGGTAAAGAAACGCCTGCTAAGGTGCTGATTTCTTTTTCTACTTCTTTCTTCATTTTTTCGTCTTTGACTTCGCCAGTCAGTAAAACTTTGCGATTAAAACTCACTACAGAGACACGACCTAAATCTGCGACTACTTTTTCTATACGGCCTGATCCTTTGAGAACGATGGAGGCATCCTCTGCTTGCGCTCCTAAGCTTCTTCTATCTGTTGCAGCCATCGTACCCATCACTGCGCCACCTACAATCACAGCGACACAGCCTTGCAAACTGAGAGCTAACCCCGTACAAAGTGCAACCATTACGATGGGTTTGCGGTAGTCCATTAAAGATTGACTCTTTTGCTGCGCAGCTGGTTTAGCCTGTAGTGCATTGGAAAATTTCATTCCGGATCCCCTCCAAAAAGTGCGACATCAATACCGTCGCAAAGACAATGTATCACCAATAAATGTATTTCTTGTATGCGCGCCACCCTATCATGCGGCACACAAATATGAATATCTGCATCAGTTAATGACCGTGCTAATACGCCACCATCACCTCCTGTTAGCGCAATTACTCGCATTTCTCGCTCTATGGCTGCTTCTGCGGCTTCAACCACATTGCTTGCGTTGCCTGAGCTAGAGATCGCTAGCAAAATGTCACCAGGCTGACCAAAAGCTTGCACCTGCTTGGAGAAAATAGAATTAAAACCAAAATCATTGCCCACACCACTGAGTGTTGAGCTATCGCTGGTCAAAGCCATGGCCGGCAGCGGTAGACGCTCACGCTCAAACCGTCCTATTAATTTCGATGCAAACCGCTGACAATCCGCAGCTGAACCACCATTGCCACAAGCGAGAATACGATTGCCATTCGATAAAGC
>JAXISQ010000167.1:0-4459 GCA_034680505.1 Noviherbaspirillum sp. | reverse complement strand
ATCGAGTCAGTTTTTGACTGCCTTGTTGATGGCCTCGCCCTTAATTGCACGTGACTATCCACTTAACATAGAAGTGATAGGCGATTTAATTTCTAAGCCATATATAGAAATTACGCTTAACCTCATGCGTCGCTTTGGTGTAGAAGTTGAGCGCGATGGATGGTCTATGTTTAAGATTGCAGCGGGACAGCACTATCAAAGTCCAGGCACCATACATGTAGAAGGCGATGCCTCTTCTGCTTCTTATTTTTTAGCTGCAGGTGCCATTGCTGGTGGTCCCGTGCGCGTAGAAGGTGTGGGTAAAGCTAGCATTCAAGGTGATGTGCGATTTGTAGAAGCACTCGAAAAAATGGGTGCGCAGATTACGATGGGTGAAAACTGGATAGAAGTCAGCGCGCAAGGCGCATTAAAAGCAATCGATGCAGATTTCAATCATATACCTGATGCTGCTATGACGATTGCGGTTGCTGCTTTGTATGCAGATGGCACTAGCATGTTGCGTAATATTGCGAGCTGGCGCGTAAAAGAAACTGATCGTTTAACAGCGATGGCAACCGAATTAAGAAAATTGGGTGCATTAGTCGAAGAAGGGCAAGACTATTTGCGAGTAACACCACCTATTGTTTTACAGCCCGCCACAATCGATACTTACGATGATCATCGCATGGCTATGTGTTTTTCTCTCGCGTCACTCAACGGTGTTCTACGAGATGGGTCGCAAGTACGTATCAACGACCCACAGTGTGTCGCCAAAACCTTCCCCGATTATTTCCAAGCCTTTGCCGGCATACTCCACCGAGATTGAAATGGATAATGTGATTCCAGTCATTGCTATCGATGGTCCTACCGCATCGGGCAAGGGTACCGTTGCAGGTCGGGTAGCAGAAGCGCTCGGTTATGCTTATTTGGATTCGGGTGCTTTATATCGCCTAACAGCGTTGGCTGCGATACAAAAGGGCGTGGAACTTACCGATGCCTTAACCATTTCGCATTTAGCATCCTCGCTAGACGTGCGCTTTGGACCAGAGCAAATTTTTCTCGATGGTGAAGATGTTTCAGATGCGATTCGCGCGGAAGAAATTGGTGTGGCAGCGTCCAAAATAGCGACTATGCCGCCTTTGCGTGCTGCATTAGTCGACTTACAGCATGGTTTTCTCAAGGCGCCAGGCCTAGTCGCCGATGGTCGCGATATGGGAACCGTGATTTTCCCCCAAGCTCAGCTGAAAATTTTTCTAACAGCGAGTGTCGAAGCACGTGCCGAAAGACGATATAAGCAATTGATTGGCAAGGGGTTTTCTGCTAATATGACCGCCCTTTTGCAGGATTTGCGGGAACGAGACGAACGCGATACACAACGCGCCGTTGCTCCTTTAAAGCCAGCCGAAGGAGCGAAAGTCTTAGATACCTCGTCATTAACGGTGGCTGAGGCTGTCGCACAAGTACTGGCTTGGCATCAAGAAGTCAGTAAAACTAAGTAATAAGGTGCTCAAAGGCGCGCAACGCGCTTCTGGGTGTTGAATAACCCTAACCCAGCTTCCAGCAATTCCGCTGTCAGTTGGCTAACCAGTCTAAAAATTATGTCTACTGTAGTGAATTCCCCAGCATCATCCGGTTCTGAAAGCTTTGCAGCCCTGTTCGCCGAATCATTGTCGCGTCAGGATATGCGTTCTGGCGAAGTGATTTCAGCCGAAGTGGTTCGTCTTGACCACAATTTCGTCATCGTAAATGCAGGTTTGAAATCCGAAGCATTTATACCAATCGAAGAATTCAAGAACGACAATGGCGAACTCGAAGTCAACGTTGGAGATTTCATCTCCGTTGCTATCGAATCGTTAGAAAATGGATTTGGCGACACCATCTTGTCGCGTGATAAAGCCAAACGTTTAGCATCTTGGTTATCGCTCGAGAAAGCCATGGAATCTGGCGAACTCGTAACAGGTACCGTGAACGGCAAAGTTAAAGGTGGTTTAACCGTTCTCACCAACGGCATACGTGCATTCTTACCTGGTTCATTAGTTGATACCCGTCCTGTTAAAGACACGACGCCGTATGAAGGCAAAACCATGGAATTCCGTGTCATCAAGCTTGATCGTAAGCGTAACAACGTGGTCTTATCACGTCGCGCAGTGATCGAAGCATCGATGGGTGAAGAGCGTTCCAAACTCATGGAAACACTGAAAGAAGGTACGGTCGTAACCGGTGTTGTGAAGAACATCACTGACTACGGCGCATTCGTGGATCTGGGTGGTATCGATGGTCTGTTGCACATCACTGATTTAGCATGGCGTCGTGTGCGTCATCCTTCCGAAGTATTGACCGTAGGTCAAGAAATCACGGCTAAGGTTCTGAAATACGATCAAGATAAAAACCGTGTATCACTCGGTGTGAAACAACTGGGCGATGATCCATGGACAGGACTGGCACGTCGTTATCCGCAAAACACACGTCTGTTCGGTAAAGTTACTAACCTCACCGACTACGGCGCGTTCGTTGAAGTTGAACAAGGTATCGAAGGTTTGGTTCACGTATCCGAAATGGATTGGACCAATAAAAACGTCGCACCAAACAAAGTTGTGCAGTTAGGTGATGAAGTTGAAGTCATGGTATTGGAAATCGACGAAGAGCGTCGCCGCATCAGCCTCGGTATGAAACAGTGCAAAGCGAATCCATGGGATGACTTTGCTATCTCCCACAAGAAGGGCGATAAAGTTTCAGGCGCGATTAAATCTATCACTGACTTTGGCGTGTTCATCGGCTTAGCTGGCAATATCGACGGCTTAGTCCATTTGTCTGACCTCTCATGGACAGAAACGGGTGAAGAAGCTGTACGTCGCTTCAAAAAAGGTGACGAGCTCGAAGCAGTTGTGTTGGCGATCGATGTAGAACGTGAACGCGTGTCATTGGGTGTGAAGCAGTTAGAAGGCGATCCATTCAATAACTACTGCGCAATGAATGACAAAGGTGCTTTGGTAACAGGCACTGTTAAATCAGTCGAGCCTAAAGGCGCTGTGATTCAACTGTCTGAAGAAGTCGAAGGCTATTTGCGCGCATCAGAAATTTCACGCGATCGCGTGGAAGATGCTGGTACCCACTTAAAAGAGGGTGATACGGTTGAAGCGGTAGTACTCAATGTTGATCGTAAAGCACGTAGCATTCAGCTTTCGATCAAAGCTAAGGACAGCGCGGAAACTCAAGAAGCAATGCAAAAGATGACAACCGATTCTGCTGCTGCTTCTACAGGTACCACCAGTCTGGGTGCACTGTTGAAAGCGAAACTCGATAACAAGAGCTGAGCTGGATCAGGATTATGACTAAGTCGGAGCTAATTGCCCGCCTTGCTGAGCGTTATCCGCAGCTGGTTGCAAAGGATGCGGATTTTGCAGTCAAAACCTTACTTGATGCGATGACAGATGCACTCTCATCTGGACAGCGCATCGAGATTCGGGGTTTTGGGAGTTTTGCTTTAAATAGCAGGCCTCCACGCATAGGTCGCAACCCAAAATCTGGTGAGTCGGTGATGGTGCCCGAAAAACGGGTGCCACATTTCAAACCAGGCAAGGAATTGCGTGAGCGCGTCGATGCAATGGTCGGTCAACCTATCTTGGATGATTAGGTCTTAACCCCTGTCGAAACGGCATCTTAGGATGCCGTTTTTTTTTACGTCATCAGGATGCCGTTTTTTTTCGCGTACAATTCTTGTCATCATGTCATTCACACCAGTCAAAGTTAGCTTAGTCCTATGAAGATCATTCTCAGAATAATAGCGGTGCTCTTATTTATCTTATTTTTTAGTTTTGCATTAAAAAATACAGATGAAGTCGTGCTGCATTTGTTTTGGAATAGTCAAGCTAAGTCGCCTTTGATTTTATTGTTGCTAATTTTCTTTATCGCAGGCGCAGTCTTGGGTGTACTTGCTATGACTGGCATGGTGTTGCGTACCAGACGTGAATTGACCAGTAAGAAAAAATTATTAGAGAAGCTGCAAAGCGAGGCGGACATTGCAGCGAAGGCAAAAATCACACCGCCTACACCGGACACCTTAATTGAGCAGATCGGTATGTAAATAGTTTGTTGGCATCTTAGATGCGTAAGCTGCGTTTAAATTCAAGTTAATATTTTTGTAGAGACAGGCTTCCTCATGGAATTTGAAACCTGGTGGTTATTAAGTGTTCCTTTCTTCTTCGCGCTAGGGTGGATTGCAGCGCGTGTTGATATTCGTCATTTGATTTCTGAATCACGACATTTACCACGTAGTTATTACAAAGGTCTAAACGCACTATTAAATGAAGACCCTGATAAAGCAATAGACTTATTTATAGAAATCGCACGTCTTGATCCTGAAACTGCTGAATTACATTTCGCATTAGGTAAATTATTTAGACAGCGTGGTGATATTGAGCGTGCCGTACGTGTGCATCAAGAATTATTGGCGCGTGCTGATTTATTACCTGAAATTGCT
>JAXISQ010000166.1:0-4483 GCA_034680505.1 Noviherbaspirillum sp. | reverse complement strand
GATTATCAAGTCAGCATGGCGACTGAAGTCACTACTTTGCTAGATGATTTACGACTTGCATTAACAAAATTAGTAGCAACGCCTGCATCAGAGATTGACACGAGCTTACTCATACATCCACATGTCTTGCCTGATTTTCTAGATTACAATGATTTTCTTTATCAGGCAGACGATCTCTTACATGATTTAAAACTGAATGGCATATTACAAATTGCCAGTTTCCATCCTGATTATCAGTTTGCTGGCACAACGAAGGAAGATATTAGTAATTGTACTAATCGCTCTCCTTATCCCATGTTGCATTTGCTAAGAGAAGATAGCTTAGATCAGGCAATTTCTGCCAAGCCAGAATGGGAAGAGATAGTCGAAAATAATATTGCAACGATGCATAGTTTAGGTTGGACAGGCTGGAAAGATTTACAAAAGAAAATACATGAATAGATGAAATATTGAAATGCAATAAATTTATTTAATATATAAAAATATTTACTTACATTCTTTTTGTGAATTGATAAATTGATTTTTTATTTTATTGAATTCGATTTACTATTATCTGTAAATGCAAGATAGATAATAGTTATCTTAGCTAGCTCATCTACAATTCTGCTTTATCAGTTTCTTCTTACCACTTCACAAGAATCAAATTATCTTCCCTTTCTTCATTCGATTAATGTATCGATAATAAATACTCGTTTTTTGCGTAGTACTTATCCATTACATATTACAGAATTCGTTCGAACAACGACTACTTGTATAAATTTTTCCAAGCTATGTGTAAAAGTATTGCTTTTACTCTTCAGTAGTGTTGAACAATAAAATCTATTTCGCTCAGATCAATCAAGAACGCTACTGTGTGACGGCACACATTTATAACTGCAATCTTTTTTATAAGAATTTTCTATAAATCAGTTTGTATCAATGCGTTAGATCAACAAACACAGTGAAATTCAATTAAACACCATACTGATACAAGGTCTATCTGAATGGCAAAAAATTTCAGAATTTTTGTATGAAAAAAATTTACTTTGTTACTGAGTCCCAATAGAATATTGTTAGTAATTTAAAAACAATAATTAACTTTTCACAACCGTCGTCGAGTAACCAGAAAGTAGTAATCAAGCACATGTTTCATCATCAACTAGTCTCACCTTAACCACTCAGCCTTATGGAAAACATCTCAACATGACTACTCCGTTTGACATTGAAGACAGCAACCGACTAGCAGATCAAGTTGCTTATGATCCAAATAATTTGCTAGATTCCTTGATAGAGAAATTACACTTAAAGAATGATGCTGCCTTATCGCGTGCACTAGAGGTGGCGCCACCCGTCATCAGCAAAATTCGTCACAGGCGATTGCCTGTAGGGGCTTCGTTATTAATCCGTATGCATGAGGTGAGTGAACTCAGTATTCGCGATCTTCGTGTGCTTATGGGTGATCGCCGTGAAAAATTCCGTATCAGTGATAAGCAGTTCAAACCTAAACAAAACGGACTCTCTGCCTAAAGTCTCTAAAAAAATGCGTCATGCAGTCACTGATTTTGTATGCACATGCAAAATCATCAGTTACAACAATACTGAAAGTGCTGCAGCTATGTTTACGACATTTTGTTAGAGGCTCTTACGCTAGAGTCCCGAGTTTGTGATGGGTTGAAGTCAGAGCTATGTTTAATCTGACTAATAACAAATGAAATAGCTGGCTCAAACAGAGCCAGCTTTTTTATGTCATGCAGGAAGATGGTGTGCGATACAACTTATGCAGGAAAGACGCCGGTTGATAAATAGCGATCACCACGATCACAGACGATGAATACGATGGTGGCATTTTCCGTTGTTTGTGAAACTCGCAATGCAACTTCACAAGCACCTGCTGCTGAGATGCCACAGAAGATGCCTTCTTCTACCGCCATGCGTCTAGCCATTTGTTCTGCTACAGCTTGACTCACATTCTCTACAACATCCACACGCGACTTATCAAAGATACGCGGTAGATATGCTTCAGGCCATTTACGTATACCGGGAATTTGCGAACCTTCTTCAGGTTGTGCACCAACAATTTGTATATTGGGATTTTTTTCTTTGAGATAGTGCGACACACCCATGATGGTGCCGGTCGTACCCATAGCACTGACGAAATGCGTGACACGACCTTCCGTATCACGCCAAATCTCTGGACCTGTGCCTTCATAATGCGCTCGCGGATTATCTGGATTAGCAAATTGATCGAGAATAATTCCCTTACCTTCTTTTTGCATTTGATCAGCCAGATCACGCGCATATTCCATACCGCCTGTTTTCGGAGTGAGTACGATTTCTGCGCCATAGGCAGCCATACTTTGTCTACGCTCTAGACTCAGATTTTCCGGCATCAGCAAAATCATTTTATAGCCGCGCATGGCTGCTGCCATGGCGAGTGCAATACCTGTGTTACCACTGGTTGCTTCTATGAGTGTGTCACCCGGTTTGATCTGACCACGCTCCTCAGCGCCTCGTATCATGGACAGTGCAGGTCTATCTTTGACTGAGCCGGCGGGATTGTTCCCTTCCATTTTGCCCAGAATGATATTGTTTCTCGCCGCAGCATCTGCGCCGGGAATGCGTTTAAGCTGTACAAGTGGCGTGTTACCTACTAAATCTTCTATGACTTGATATTGCATGAATGGTATCGCTCTCGTGCTAAAACCACTATTCTAATCGCAGCGAGATAGAAGTGTGTGAGAGCGATATTCCAGACTTTCGCCTAGCCGCAGCCTGCTTATTAAGGACTGAATAGAAACTGCCACACTCACCCACAGCAGTGCTTTTGCTGCGGGTGAAATGCTAAAGCCTTATAGCTATGCTTTATGACTTATTTTTCTTTAGGCTCACTCTTAGCTGGCTCAGATTTCGTCATCTCATTAGATGACTGTGTTTTCTTAGGTTTGGCAGCGCTCGCACCAGGATGCGTTTGGCCATTGACGACTAAACCTGCAGCAGATAACTTGACTGCATTTTTAGCACCCACGCCTTTTACTCTGCCTTCTAGGTCTGACCAGTCTTTAAAGTTACCGCCTTTTTTACGTTCATCCAGTATGGCTTTAGAAGTTGCTGGTCCCACGCCTGTAATACTATCGAGTGCTGCTTGATCGGCCGAATTGACCTCTACAACTGCATAAGCCTGACTCGCTATTAAAAAAATACTAGTAAGGAATAGCGCAATTTTTTTCAACATGTTTTCTCCTGTCGTAGTTAAATGAAGCGTATCGATGCAAAGCACTATGCATTGGTCGATGACGAATTAAACGACAAGATAGAGTCTATGTGTCTGAGATATGAAATGATTAATCTGCATAAAGCATTTCTAGTTAGCAGATTAGCAGGAGACAATATCAAATAATTTTCTACCGAGACATGTATAGAAAATTATTTGCATAGAGATTATTTTTTACTTCAATGCAGAAATGAACCACTAATTGAACTAGACTTGATTCATCACAGATAATTCTTCAGTACGACGTGGCGCATAGCTTTCCCAATGACTACAACCAGGGCATTGCCAATAAAATTGTTTAGCTTTAAATCCACAATGACTACATTGATAGCGTGCTAATTTTTGCGCATAGCCTGAGACTAGATTTTTCACTACGGATAATTCTGTGCGTCTATCAGGTGCAACCACCATCAAACGCGCTTCAAGCAATTTATCTAAGCCTAATAATGTTGGTGTGCGACGCAACTCATCACTCACAAATTGATTCGCCACTTCAGGACCTTCAATTTCCAACACAGCTTTAAAAATCACTTCCAATAAATCAACAGAAGGGACTTCTGCGTGATAAGCCTTCAATAAGTTAATGCCTTCTTGCGTACGATTTACAGAACGATAGCCATCCATTAAGCGCTGAGCAACTAATGCAACATGCGCCACACTTTGTTTTTCTACACGCTCCCACACTTTTAGCGCTGCTTCTATGTCACCTTTAGCTAATAAAGCATCACCATTTAAGATCATGGCGCGTACATTATTCCTATCAAATGACAGCGCTTGTTCCAAGGTCACTAAAGCAACATCGGGGCGTGCATGTACTAATTCATCTTCTGCGATTTCACAGTGAAATTGCGCTATCTCTTTTTGAAAATTTCCTGCGCCAGATTCTTGTAATGCACGAGCCGCATCAATTGCACGCTTCCACTCTTTTTCACGCTGATAAATTTCTAACAGTGCACGACGTGCTGATGTGCCATAAGGTGTGACAGCGAGTTGATTAAAGGTTTCTTCTGCTCTATCTAATAAACCGGCTTTGAGAAAATCTTGGCCTAATTCATATTTAGCCTGACTAGCAATTTCAGGTAATAAATCAGCACGCGCCAATAATTCTTGATGCACACGTACGGCACGCTCTATATCACCACGCTGTCTAAATAATTTACCTAATGCGAAATGTAATTCAGCAGTTTCAGGATCAAGACGTGCGATTTCTATAAATAAGTCTATTGCTTTATC
>JAXISQ010000165.1:0-4511 GCA_034680505.1 Noviherbaspirillum sp. | reverse complement strand
TTGCGACCAAAACGCGCCTTCATCTACACCAATTAAACCTACGCCAACTAAGTATCCACCGAATATACCAACTGCACTAAATATCGCTGCCAAAATAGGCATAGCAATCACACCCGCCCAAAAACGTGGCGCTAAAATTCTGTGCAAAGGATCAACTGCCATCATTTCCATGGCAGCTAATTGCTCGCCTGCTTTCATCAAACCTATCTCAGCAGTCAATGATGTACCAGCACGACCTGCAAATAATAATGCTGTTACTACAGGGCCTAATTCACGAGTTAGTGATAACGCTACCAATAGACCTAAGGCTTGCTCAGAACCATATTTATTCAGTGTGTAATAGCCTTGTAGTCCGAGTACAAAACCAACAAACAATCCTGATACCGCAATAATGACTAAGGAGTAATTACCAATAAAATGAATTTGATCTGACACTAAACGTGGACGCCGCAATAAGGCACCAGAGCCCGCTAACAAAGTTACAAAGGTGCGTGCTGCAGCACCACAATCTGCGAGCATAGTTCTAACCATCCCGCCTAACTTAGCCAGTGCTTGCATCATGATGCACGCTCCGACAAACCCAGTTGTTCTGCAAGCGTGCGGCCTGGATAATGAAAAGGCACAGGACCATCCGCTTGTGCATTCACAAATTGCGTTACGTAAGGATCACTCGATTCCCGCATTTGGTCTGGTGTGCCATGCGCTACGATGCGACCTTGCGAAAGAAAATACACATAATCTGCAATCAAAAATGATTCATGCACATCATGTGAAACAAGAATTGATGTTGAGCCTAATGCATCATTGAGTTTACGAATTAAATTCGCTGTCACACCCATAGAGATAGGATCTAATCCAGCAAAGGGCTCGTCATACATGATAAGTTGCGGATCTAATGCAATTGCACGAGCCAGTGCAACACGACGCGCCATGCCGCCAGAAATTTCTGCGGGCTTAAGATGCGCAGCATTCGATAAACCCACTGCATGCAATTTCAGCAGCACTAAATCATGCAACATGGACTCTGATAAATTGGTGTGTTCGCGTAAAGGAAATGCAACATTCTCGAACACAGACAAATCTGTAAATAAAGCGCCATGTTGAAACAACATACCCATTTTGCGACGCATCGCATACAGATCGCTGAGTGAAAGCGAAGCAACTTCTTTGCCATCCACACTCACACTGCCTGATTGCGCGCGCAATTGACCGCCAATTAAACGCAGCACTGTGGTCTTGCCTGAACCTGAACCACCCATCACAGCAATAATTTGCCCGCGCGGGAATTCCATGTTCAGACCAGACAACAGGGGTCTGTCGCCATAGGCAAACTGCAGGTCACGAATTTCTACAAGAGGAGACACTAGATGGCCAAATCAACAATGATTATTCAGATTGTAATGCATGCCGCCCTATTTTCTGACCGCAATTACGCTATTGAGATTGAGAACTTGTAATTGTGAAAATAGCCAGCGAGCGCTGGCTATTTCATCAATTAAATACGAACAAGGCATGAATTACTTGTTAGACCTTGATTTAACGAGGCAATACAGATGAACCCATTAAAAATTCATCGACTGCACGCGCACATTGACGTCCTTCACGTATAGCCCACACAACTAAAGATTGACCACGACGTACATCGCCGGCAGCAAAAACTTTTGCTTGTGAAGTGTGATAGCAGCCTTCGCCATCCGTACTAGCACGTGCATTGCCACGCGCATCTTTTTCAACACCAAACGCATCTAATATTGTCGCTACCGGCGAGACAAAGCCCATTGCTAATAAAACTAAATCTGCTTTCATCTCAAATTCGGAATTCGGCACTTCTGTCATCTTGCCGTCTTTCCACTCTATACGCGCAGCAATCAGTTTCTCAACTTTGCCGTTTTTACCTTCTAAACGTTTGGTCGCTACTGCCCAATCACGTTCACATCCTTCTTCATGTGAAGAAGAAGTACGCATCTTAGTCGGCCAGTAAGGCCAGACCAGTGGTTTATTTTCTTCTTCTGGCGGTTGAGGTAAGAGTTCGAATTGCGTCACTGATGCAGCACCATGTCGATTCGAAGTACCTACACAATCAGAACCTGTATCACCACCACCTATTACCACCACATGCTTGCCTGTGGCCATGATTTGCTCTTTTAATTTATCACCTGCATTCACTTTATTTTGCAGTGGCAGAAACTCCATTGCATAGTGCACGCCTTCTAACTCGCGACCTGGAACAGGTAAATCACGCGGCACTTCAGCACCACCTGCAATCACGACCGCATCAAATTCTTTATTCAACTGCTCAGGTGAAATTGTTTCTTTTGCTAGATTCAAAATCCCTGCAGGGAAATCCTTACCAACTAATACACCGGTACGGAAAGTCACACCTTCAGCTTGCATTTGTTCTACACGACGATCGATGTGTGTTTTTTCCATTTTGAAGTCAGGTATGCCATAACGAAGCAAACCACCCACACGATCATTTTTTTCAAATACAGTCACTGCATGTCCTACACGCGCTAGCTGCTGTGCTGCTGCCATACCCGCTGGACCAGAACCCACCACTGCTACTTTTTTACCTGTTTTAGCAGCTGCAGGTAAAGGCTTCACCCAACCGTTTTCCCAACCTTTGTCGATGATGAAATGCTCGATAGATTTAATTCCGACAGGATCATCATTAATGCCCAAGGTACAAGCTGACTCACAAGGTGCAGGACAAATACGACCAGTGAACTCAGGGAAATTATTCGTTGAATGCAGCGTCTCTAGCGCTTCTTCATAATTGCCGTTATAAACAAGATCATTCCAATCAGGGATGATGTTGTTGACTGGACAGCCGTTATTACAAAAAGGAATGCCGCAATCCATGCAACGCGCACCCTGCGTTTTTGCATCTGCATCGGACAAATGCACTTGAAATTCTTTGTAATGTTTTTTGCGCGCCTGAGGTGCTTCGCTTGCTTCTTGCAAGCGTTTAAATTCCATAAAGCCTGTTACTTTTCCCATTTTTTACTCACAATATTTTGTGTAGAAAACTATCGGTGACACATAGCATCACCGATCAACCATGACATCATTAAGCCAATGCTTTTTCTTTGGCTTTAACAGTTTTCGCTGCATGCATTTCACCTAGAGCACGCTTGTACTCAGATGGGAATACTTTAACGAATTTGCTACGCGCATTCGTCCAGTCATCTAAGAGATTGCGTGCACGTGTACTACCCGTGTGTTTGAAATGACGCTCTATCAAACCTTTGACAATTGCTTCATCCGCTTCAGCTTCGCCATTGCGTTTCAAACTATGCCAAATAGATTTATCAAGTTTGCTTTCTTGATCCGCAACACTCAACACACTTTCTAATGTGACCATAGACAGATTACATTTATGTGCAAAGCTGCCATCTTCATCATAGATATAAGCGATACCACCTGACATACCTGCTGCAAAATTACGACCAGTCGCACCCAACACCACTACCGTGCCACCAGTCATATATTCACAACCGTGATCGCCAGTGCCTTCCACTACTGTTATCGCGCCTGAATTACGCACCGCAAAACGTTCACCAGCCACGCCGTTGAAGAATGCTTCACCTGCAATCGCACCATACAAAACGGTATTACCGATGATGATGTTTTCTACTGCACGTCCACGAAACTCGGTATTAGGACGCACAATAATGCGACCACCTGACAATCCCTTGCCTACATAGTCATTGCCTTCACCAACTAAATCTAGTGTTACACCATGCGCTAAGAATGCACCACAAGATTGTCCTGCTGTACCTTGCAACTGAATATGTATGGTGTCATCCGGCAAACCTTCATGACCATATTTCTTTGCTACTTCACCAGACAACATCGCACCTACCGTACGATTTAAATTTTTAACTGGCGAAATAAAAGAAACTTTTTCACCTTTATCAATTGCAGGTTTTGCTTGTGCGATTAATTTATGATCTAAGGCCTTTTCTAAACCATGATCTTGCGTCTCTACCTGATAGCGTGGTTCAGACGCAGGCACATTCGGTTGATAGAAAATCTTACTAAAGTCCAGACCTTGTGCTTTCCAATGCGTGATCGCTTTGGATTTATCGAGCAAATCAGTACGACCTATCAACTCATTGAATGTTTTAATGCCCAATTGCGCCATGATTTGACGCGCCTCTTCCGCAACAAAGAAGAAGTAGTTCACCACATGCTCAGGCTTACCTTGGAATTTCGCACGCAACACTGGGTCTTGCGTCGCTACTCCAACTGGGCAGGTATTCAAATGACACTTTCGCATCATGATGCAACCTTCAACTACGAGCGGAGCGGTTGAAAAACCTAATTCATCTGCACCTAATAACGCAGCAATCACGACATCACGGCCGGTTTTAATCTGACCATCTGTTTGCACACGAATACGACTACGCAAACGATTCAAC
Organism: Noviherbaspirillum sp.; assembly: GCA_034680505.1. Taxonomy (GTDB): domain Bacteria; phylum Pseudomonadota; class Gammaproteobacteria; order Burkholderiales; family Burkholderiaceae_D; genus Pernthalerella. The sequence continues at coordinate 87 of JAXISQ010000165.1, read as the reverse complement.
ACTACAGTTTGCTGTGTCTCTGCTAAACATAATTCCCACGGTGAACCTGCATGCTTAATAGATGAGAGTGGCGATGCACCTGTTCCA
>JAXISQ010000164.1:0-4530 GCA_034680505.1 Noviherbaspirillum sp. | reverse complement strand
ACATGCTGAAGATCCCCTAATAAACCATCAGAAATGTCTATCGCTGCATGAGCTACATCACGTAAAGCCATGCCTAATGCAATGCGCGGTGTGGGTCTGTGTAAATGTACTGCAGCTTGATTAAATGCATGCGTTTCGAGAGCTAGCTTGCCTTGCATTGCTGATAAAGCGAGACGCGCATCACCGAGTGTGCCACTGACCCAAATATCATCTCCTACTTTTGCCTGACTTCTACGCAATGCTTGTCCAGTTGGGATGTCACCGAAGACGGTAATTGACATTGTCAGCGGCCCTTTTGTTGTGTCACCACCAATTAATGCAATGTTGTGCTGATCCGCTAGGGCGAACAATCCTTTTGAAAATGCTGATAACCAGTTTTCATCAATGCTAGGTAAAGCGAGCGCCAATGTAAACGCGAGTGGCTCTGCGCCCATGGCAGCGAGGTCAGATAAATTAACGGCAAGCGATTTATGTCCCAGTGCGTTTGCATCAGCATCTGAAAAAAAATGTCTACCCTCGACCAACATATCAGTCGATATCGCAAGTTCATGACCTGCACGCGGTTGTAATAAGGCGCAATCATCTCCCACGCCTAGTGTGAGCGCAGAGTGACGCACAGGGCGTGTGAAATAGCGGGCAATTAAATCAAATTCGGACATCATGCTGAGATTGTACCCAAGGAGAGGCAAGGGCTTACGATGGGCTGTCGAATAGGAGCTGGTCTGCTAAAATCATGTTCTTCTTGTCACACACAGATTTCTCAATAAGAAATCTCAATAAACAGCTATCAGCATAGCGAAGAAAGTCCTTCAGCATGGAATCAGATAAAGCAGATAAACAAGCCCTGCGTCAGCAATTACGTCAGGCCGCCCTCGAGTACCACGAGTTTCCTCATCCTGGAAAGATTAGTGTTACTCCAACCAAGCAGTTGACCAATCAGCGCGATCTAGCGCTCGCCTATTCGCCGGGTGTGGCAGCAGCTTGTGAAGAAATTGTGACTGACCCTACTAATGCATTTCGCTACACCGCACGCGGTAATTTAGTAGCGGTGATTACAAACGGTACTGCCGTTCTGGGTTTAGGCAACATAGGTCCACTAGCTGCCAAGCCTGTGATGGAAGGTAAGGGCGTACTGTTTAAAAAATTTGCTGGCATTGATGTGTTTGATATTGAGATCAATGAAAATGATCCCGATAAATTATGCGACATCATTGCATCATTAGAGCCGACTTTTGGTGGTGTCAATCTAGAAGACATTAAAGCACCAGAATGTTTTTACATAGAACGTAAATTACGTGATCGCATGAAGATTCCTGTCTTTCATGATGATCAGCATGGCACAGCGATTATTGTAGGTGCAGCTATCTTGAATGGTATGAAGGTAGTGGGTAAGCAAATGCAAGACTGTAAACTCGTTGTATCTGGTGCAGGTGCTGCAGCATTAGCTTGTTTGGATTTAATTGTTGATCTGGGTTTTCCAATCAAGAATATTACAGTCACGGATTTAGCTGGTGTGGTCTATAAAGGCCGCACAGAATTAATGGATCCAGATAAAGAACGTTTTGCCCAAGACACCAAAGCTAGAACATTGGCTGAAGTAATACCAGGTGCGGATATTTTCTTAGGACTTTCAGCAGGTGGTGTACTAAAACCTGAGATGGTGAAAGCCATGGCGCCTAAACCTTTAGTAATGGCACTCGCCAATCCCACTCCAGAAATTTTGCCTGAAGAAGTACGTGAAGTGCGAGACGATGCAGTGATTGCAACCGGTCGTTCTGATTATCCGAATCAGGTCAACAATGTTTTATGTTTCCCTTATATATTCCGTGGTGCTCTTGATTGTGGTGCTACTACGATCACGCGTGAAATGGAAATTGCAGCTGTGCGTGCGATTGCTGAGTTAGCACAAGCTGAGCAATCGGATGTAGTTGCCGCAACTTATGGTGATACTAACTTATCGTTTGGTCCTGACTATCTGATTCCCAAGCCTTTTGATCCACGTTTGATGATGAAGATTGCGCCAGCTGTAGCAACTGCGGCTGCGAAATCTGGTGTGGCATTACGTCCTATTAAAGACATCGCTGCTTACACAGATAAATTACAGCAGTTCGTGTATCACAGCGGTAGTTTTATGAAGCCTGTGTTTGCGATTGCGAAGAAAACGCCTGCTGCAAAAAAACGCATTGTATTTGCAGAGGGTGAAGAAGAGCGTGTATTACGTGCTGTGCAAGTGGTATTAGATGAAGGTTTAGCGAAACCTATTTTAATAGGTCGTCCTGCTGTTCTTGAACAACGCATACAACGTTATGGTTTACGTTTGCGTCCTGAAATTGATTTTGATGTCATCAATCCTGAGCGTGATGATCGTTATCGCTCATATTGGGAAGCCTATTTTGCGATGACCAAGCGCAAGGGTGTAACCGAACAATGGGCTAAGTTGGAAATGCGTCGTCGTCATACACTGATAGGTGCAATGGCGATTCATAAAGGTGATGCAGATGGCATGATTTGCGGTACCTTTGGTAGTCCACCTTTGCATTTGCATTACATCGATCAAGTATTAGGTAAGCGTAAAGGTGTGAATACTTACGCAGCCATGAATGCATTGATCATGGAAAATCGCCAAGTCGTTTTAGTTGATACACACATCAATGAAAATCCAACTGCTGAGCAATTAGCTGAAATCACTATCATGGCGGCGGAAGAAATGCGTCGCTTTGGTTTGCATCCGCGTGCTGCCTTGCTTTCTCATTCAAACTTTGGATCAAGTGATAGTGAGTCTGCGCAAAAAATGCGTGCAGCCTTAGCGCTCATTCGAGAGCGTGCGCCAGATTTAGAAATCGATGGTGAAATGCATGGTGACACCGCACTCGATGCGCATGTTTTAAAAGAACAAATGCCGGACACCATGTTGAAAGGCGATGCAAATTTATTAGTGCTGCCTAATATTGATGCAGCCAATATCTCCTACAACTTATTAAAAGTCGCAGCGGGTAATGGTGTGGCAATTGGGCCTGTATTACTGGGTTGTTCGAGAGCAGTGCATATACTGACTGCCTCTGCAACAGTAAGACGTATTGTGAACATGACGGCACTTGCGGTAGTTGACGCCGTTTCCCAGCGTTAGTCTTTGCAACTACCTACCAGAGCCGCTAGCTGTATGAGTTAGCGGCTCTTTCATTTATCGCATCATTTTTTAATTCTGCCATTTTGGCAATCAATGCCAGAGTTCATGGTGCCTGAATTACAATACGGGTGCAGCCAAATGGATGGCTCAAATCCGTTATTTCTAAACACAGCAAATAAAGGCATCAGCTTGAGCGCACTTCCCTTAGTCGTAGATTTAGACGGCACCTTGATATTGACTGACACCTTACATGAAGCGGCATTAAGAGCGCTGCGTGATAAGCCCTTGTCTGTCTTACGCATTCCCTTTTGGCTGATGAAGGGTAAGGCTTATCTAAAACAAAAACTCACACATTGTTCTGAATTTGATCCTAGTACTTTGCCATTTAACCAAGCGTTGATAACTTGGCTGAAAGAGCAACAAGTAACAGGGCGTTCTTTAATTCTATGTACTGCAGCAGATCAGGTGATTGCAGAAGCTGTTGCTAAACATTTGGGACTATTTAATCAAGTCATCGCTAGTGATGGTGAGAATAATTTAGCGGGTTCTCATAAAGCAGCTGGACTAGTTAAGCAGTTTGGTGAAAAAGGATTTGATTACGTTGGTAATGCACAGCCTGATCTGCAGGTTTGGCAACATGCGCGACGTGCCATTGTCGTGAATGCATCTGAATCCCTAGAACGTGCTGCTAAGACTTGCTGTGAAGTAGAAAAAGTATTCACAAGACCAGTGATAGGATTGTCCGTATGGCGTCGTGCTCTACGACTTCATCAGTGGATGAAAAATTGTTTGTTGTTTGTGCCTATATTAGCAGCGCATCAAATACCCGATGTCATGCGCAGTAGTGATTTACTAATGGCCTTTCTGTCATTCAGTTTATGTGCCTCTGCAGTGTATTTAGCAAACGACTTATTAGATCTCGATAGTGATCGTCAACATCCTCGTAAAAAATTTCGCCCCTTCGCTTCCGGACAGTTACCAGTTATGACTGGTGTCTTGCTCGCACCACTATTTTTAGCAGCTTCCTTTTACTTAGGGTTGCAGATACCAGGCCAATTTCTGGGTTGGTTGATGTTTTACTTTGCACTCACTTGTGCTTATTCACTATTACTAAAGCGTGTCGTGCTGATTGATTGCTTAACACTCGCTGTGCTTTACACAGTACGTTTCATTGCAGGCGCCTCAGCTGCTTCCATGAGTTTGTCATTTTGGTTGTTAGCATTTGCTGTATTTTTGTTTTTATCGCTCGCATTTGTGAAGCGCTATGCAGAATTAGAAATTCAATTATTAAGTGGCAAAGAAAAAGCGCATGGTCGCGGTTATTTCACATCCGATGCATCATTAGTACAAACCCTAGGTGTTACTGCAGGTTTTTCTGCTGTATTGGTGTTAGCACTGTATTT
>JAXISQ010000163.1:0-4550 GCA_034680505.1 Noviherbaspirillum sp. | reverse complement strand
CAGGTTCGGTAATGCCTATGTAATTCCCTTTGGACTTAGACATTTTTTCTACACCATCCAAACCTTCTAACAAAGGCATGGTTACGATGCACTGCGGTGATTGTCCATAATCTTTTTGTAGTTCACGGCCGACTAATAAATTAAATTTCTGATCGGTGCCGCCTATTTCTAAATCTGATTTCAATGCAACTGAATCGTAGCCTTGCATGAGCGGATATAACAACTCATGTACAGAAATTGGTGTGCCTGCTTTAAAACGTTTTGTGAAATCTTCGCGTTCCAAAATACGCGCAACGGTATAACGTGCTGAAAGTTGAATCATGCCACGTGCACCTAGTGGATCACACCATTCTGAGTTGTAGCGAATTTCTGTGCGACTAGGATCGAGCACTAAACTCGCTTGCGCAAAATATGTTTTCGCATTCATTTCGATTTCTTCACGCGTTAAGGGCGGGCGCGTGATGTTGCGACCGGAAGGATCGCCAATCATGGAAGTGAAATCACCAATCAGAAAAATAACGGTATGTCCCAAATCTTGAATTTGCCGCATTTTGTTCAAGACTACGGTGTGACCCAAATGCAAATCAGGTGCGGTGGGATCCAAACCTAGCTTGATGCGTAATGGTGTTGCAGTGCGTTCAGCATGCGCTAGTTTTTGCGCAAACTCGGATTCGATGAGTAATTCCTCCGCGCCACGTTTGATGATGGCGAGTGCCGATTGCACGGAATCGGAGAGAGGAACAGCGGAATTTGTAGCGTTGTTAGTCATGAGTTATCTTATTTGCAATTAAAGGCTGCTTTGCTAAGGCATTTGTTATAATCCGCAGTCTATTTTCTTGCCTAGATTGCGGAAAAATCTCTTCGCGGCACTTCACACGCATGCCCGAGGAAAAACGCCAGATTCTAGCTTATTGCATGCGCCTCAAAGATAAATTCATTGAAATTCGGACTGTTATTTGGTCCACCCTGCGTCACTCCCGTAAAGCTCGATCCGTCTCTGCTTATGCACTGGGTCTGGGTTTTATTGCGTTTGGCGCTGTTGGCGTTGTACCAGAGCCAGATTTACCGAATTTCACCACCAGCACCACCGTGGAAGAACTGGCTTTACCTGACGTCTCTGCGCAGATCGCTAAGCTAAGCCCAGATTCACAGCAGTTCATCGCAGAAGAGCGTGTTCGCTCTGGCGATAGCTTAGGGGCTTTGCTAGAGCGATTAGGTGTCGATGATCAACAAGCAGCGAATTTTATTCGTACTGATCCAGTGGCACGCAACCTAATTCATCTACGTCCTGGTCGCGTAGTGCGAGCGACAGTAAATGGAAATGGCAAATTGTTGTCTGCCACAACGCTTTACGCAGACGGTAAAGCTTCTACTAAAAAAATTCGCATTAGTCGCACCAATGATGGTTTCTCTTCTATGGAGATGGAAACGATTTTAGAGCGACGCACCGAAATGCGCTCAGGTGAAATACGCTCTACTTTGTTTGCAGCGACTGATAGTGCGCAAATTCCTGATTCAGTCGCTATGCAGTTAGTGGATATTTTTTCTTACGACATAGATTTCGCTTCCGAACTACGTCGAGGTGATCGCTTCAATGTAATTTACGAAACCTTGTGGCAAGAAGGTGAATTTGTGCGCACAGGTCGTATCTTAGGCGCTGAATTCCGCAATGGTAATAAGACCTTACAAGCCATCTGGTTTGGTGACCAAGATAATAATCAAGGTGGTTATTACGATACCAATGGTAAATCACTGAAAAAAGTATTTTTAAAATCACCGCTGGAATTTTCTCGTGTAACTTCTGGCTTCTCACTGCGAGTGCATCCTATCTCTGGTTTATGGAAGCAGCATAAGGGTATAGATTTTGCGGCACCAATAGGCACACCGATACGTTCAGTAGGTGATGGTGTGATTGATTTTGCAGGCAATCAAGGTGGTTACGGCAATATGATCGTAGTGCAGCATGGCGGTCATTATTCAACCGCGTATGCCCACATGAGTAGTCTTGCTACCGGCATGCGTAAGGGTGTGAAAGTTAGTCGTGGTGATGTGATTGGTTATGTCGGCACCACAGGTTGGTCAACTGGACCGCACTTACATTATGAATTCCGTGTCAGTAATGAAGCACGTAATCCGAATTCTGTTGTGATGCCTGAAGCACCCGCATTAACTGGCAATGACTTACAAAATTTCCATGCTACTGCTAGCACAATGGCGCATCGCTTCGCTTTACTCATGCCTAGAGATGAACGACTCGCATCACGTTGAGTTGGCTTCACACTCTTTCATAAATCACCTTCACTGACTACACACCTATGCAAGCACAGGCTGTCACCATAGGTTTGATGTCTGGCACCAGTTTAGATGGCGTGGATGGCGTGTTAACGGATTTTAATCAGATTCATCACGCTGCTTATATTCCTTTTCCTGAAGACCTGCAAGAAGTGCTAATGCGCTTGCAAACTGCTTCTGAAAATGAATTGCATCATGAAGCACTGGCAGCCAATCAAATCGCTCAACTCTATGCTGCATGTGTGCATGCTTTACTCGATAAAGCGCAGCTAGAAAAAAATCAAATCACTGCTATTGGCGCGCATGGACAAACCATACGTCATCGACCTGAGCTAGGCTATACGCGACAAATAAATAATCCTGCGTTGTTAGCCGAGTTAACTGGCATTGATGTTGTGGCTGATTTCAGAAGCCGTGATATTGCAGCTGGTGGTCAAGGTGCTCCACTCGTTCCCGCTTTCCATCAAGCTGTGTTTAGTAGTAAAGATAAAACGCGTGTCATTGCGAATATTGGCGGCATTAGCAACATCACGATTTTGCGTGCCGATGGCACTGTGCTTGGTTTTGATACTGGTCCAGGCAATATGTTGATGGATGCATGGATTAAAGAACATCAAGCACTCACTTATGATGCAGAAGGCAAGTGGGCAGCTAGTGGCAATGTTGACGCGACTTTACTTACTCGCTTTATGGACGAACCGTTTCTCAAGCTTGCTCCGCCAAAAAGCACAGGCCGCGATCTTTTTAATCGCGCATGGCTTGCTACGCAACTTACACACCATGATGTCAATGCAGTCGATGTGCAAGCTACGTTGACTGCTTTTACAGCGCACAGCTTATGCGATGCTATCAAACGCTATGCGCCCGATGCAGCAGAGATTGTTGTGTGTGGTGGTGGTGCGAAGAACACCCATTTAATGGGCTTGATTCGTCAACTCTCAGGCTTAGCTATCACCGACACGGGGGCGTTAGGCATTCCTGTTTCGGAAGTTGAAGCCATGGCTTTTGCATGGCTGGCGAAACAATTTTGTTTGAAACAACCTGGCAATCTTCCAGCAGTCACGGGTGCACAAGGTTTTAGGATATTAGGCGCGCTTTATCCGGCGTAAAAACAATACGCCGGATTAGACCGAACTAAGCAAGTGAGTAATTAAGCAGAGAATGAAGAACCGCAACCACATGTTGTGGTGGCATTCGGATTTTTGATGACGAACTGTGCGCCTTCTAAATCGTCTTTGTAATCAATCTCAGCACCGACCAAGTATTGATAGCTCATTGAATCTACCAATAACTGCACACCATTTTTATCCATGGTGGTGTCATCTTCGTTGACGATTTCATCAAAAGTAAAACCGTATTGAAAACCTGAGCATCCGCCACCCTGAACGAAGACACGTAATTTCAAATCAGGATTACCTTCTTCTTGAATCAGCTGCGCGACTTTATTTGCGGCGCTGTCGGTAAAAACAATCGGTGCTGGCATTTCAGTAATTGCGTTCATTTTTCACGCTCCTGCAAAATTTTTCCAACGGGTGTGGATTATAGCTTGAACCCACGAATCCAGTGCTAGACGAGATTAGACCAGTTATAAGCTGATTCTGAGGCAAAACACCTGCTACTTATAGGGTTAAGGCATGACAGGCACTTGTTTTAAACCTGTGCTTTCATCCAAATTAAACATGATGTTCATGCACTGCACGCCCTGACCTGCCGCCCCTTTGACCAAGTTATCTTCCACAACGAGGATGACAAGCTGTTCACTGCCAGCAGGCCTATGTAACGCAATGCGTAACATATTCGAGCCACGTACTGAACGCGTTTCAGGATGACTACCTGCCGGTAGTACATCAACAAAAACAGAATCGCGATAATAATTTTCATACAATGATTGAAAATCTGTGTCGCGCGCTTCAGGTAACACGGTCGCATAAAGTGTGGAATGTATGCCTCGTATCATGGGCACTAAATGCGGCACGAAAGTGAGCCCAATTTTTCTACCTGCAATCGCTTGCAAGCCTTGTACGGTCTCTGGCAAATGTCTATGTCCCTTCACACCATAAGCTTTGAAGTTATCTGAGGCTTCGGCTAACAGCGCATGGACTTCTGCTTTACGTCCCGCACCTGAAACACCAGATTTACAATCTGCGATCAGTGCTGCTTCATTCACTAATGATTTCTTTTGTGCGAGTACTGGTGCAAACCCTAGTTGCATAGAGGTGGGATAACAACCAGGCAAACCGATAAGGCGTGCAGATTTT